>JANMSA010000516.1:0-3811 GCA_031388865.1 Acidobacteriota bacterium
TGAATCACCGGAGCCACTTCTGCGGATCTTCCGGTTTGTTGTCGTGGCGAATCTCGAAATACAGATGCCCCGAGGTCGTCTCTTCGCTCTCACCGACTCCTGCAATCGACTGGCCGGTGGAAATCCGATCTCCCACCGCGACCGTCGACGCCTTGAGGTTGCCGTACAAGGAGAAGACGCGATTGCCGTGGTCGAGGACGATCAGGTTTCCGTATCCCTTGAACCACTGGGAAAATAGAACTGTTCCCTGAAACACCGAGCGCACCGGCGTGCCAGCCGCTGCCTCGATCTTCAAGCCGTTGTTCACGGTGAAGGTTGCAAACTTCGGGTTACGTTGACGGCCGAACCGCTCGACGACCTTTCCCGGCACGGGCCAGTCCAGCGCTCCCTGGACCGTGCGGATGTCCGTGGCTGCCGTCAATCCCCTCTTCTGGCGCGACAGGACATCGACGAGTCTCTGCAGCCGGCGCGCTTTCTCCTCCAGCAACGCCAGCTCCTGCGTGGCGCCGCTCTCCTCGCTCTGCAGTCGCGCGAGCACACGCTGCTGTTCTGTCCGGGCTGAGAGCACAGCCAGGCGCCGCTGCTCGACGATGCGCCTGGTCTGATGGAGACGCGTCTGACGATCCGCAAGTTGCTGCCGTCGCCCGGCGAGCTGCTGCCGAGCCGTCTGGAACCGCGTCACCAGACGCGCGTCGCGCGTCACCAGATAGCTGAGCATCGACATCGCCTCGACCGGACTCTCGTCCTCATCGAGAGCGAGAAACATCCGCACGTAGCTCAGTCCACCCATGCGGTACAGAGCGACGAGCCTCTTGCGCAGGTCCGACTTCTGCTGGGCGATGCGCGGCACCAGCGTCGCGATCTGAGACTCGAGAGCCTGCTGCTCGGAGGCCAGGCGCGACTCCGCAGCAGCGGCCAGCTCGAGCTCACGGGTACGGATGCCCAGCTCGAGATCCACGACCTCGAGCTCACGTGACGCGGACTGCGCCTGGCGCCTCACCTCTTCGAGCCGCCCGCGCAGGCGGTTGATGTCGGTGCGGATGCGATCGAGGTCGGCGCGTTGCGCGTGCGCGGTGACGCCGATCAGGATCAGGAGGATGGCTACGGCTCGGGTCATTCTTCGCGCCCCGCACAAGTGTTCCACCGCACACCGCGCGCAGCGCGGCTGTCATCCCGAGCCGTCCAACGGCAAGGACTGCCGTTGAAGTGGTGATGACGCGCGGTGCGCAGCCGGCACGAGCCTGGTGAATGGCACAGGAGCGACCCCTCATCCGCCGGAGCCTGCCCTGAGCGAAGCCGAAGGGGCACCTTCTCCCCTCCCCGGAGGGGAGAAGGCTCTCGATGTTTGTTCTTCCAGGGGAGCGGGCGACGGGCAAGTCGCGCAGCACCTCCCCTTGAGAGCCTTCTCCCCCGCGCAAGGGGAAGAAGGTGCCGAAGGCGGATGAGGGGGCGCCTCTCCGTCCGGCGCTCGGGAAAGTCACGGCAAGGTGCGGGAAGGCTCAGACAACCGACAACTGAACCGACAACATCGAACAACCTACCCTCGCGTGCTGCGGCGTTTCACTGGTACCTTCACGCCGAAGTTCGGGGTGAACGAATACTGGGGCTCCGCTCCCAACGTTCCCAGAGGCTCGATCTTCAGCGTGACCGTGTTCGGCGCTACGTTCGAGTCTGCGTTCAGCGTGGCGGTGGAGTTCGCGGCGATCTCCTGCGTCCGGGAGATTCCCGTACCGGTCAGAGTCGCGCGCAGCGCGGTGTCCCCGGTGACGATGGTCACGCTGACCGGTCCGGTTTTCGTCGCCAGGAATCTGAAGAAATCGACGTCGGTCGCCGAGCAGAGGCCGCCGTATACGACCGAGCCTGAGCCGAGGTTGCCGTATGCGGATTCGGCCGTGTTGTTGCCGCTGCTGGTCTCCTGGAGGTCGAAGCAGGGACGTGCGGTGCGCACGTTGGTCACGAGCACCGCTGTCTGCGGCCCCTCGTTCACCTTCGTGCCGGTGGCGACGACGCGATACGTGCCTGGCGCAGCGTTCGCGATCTCCACCATCTCCACGTTGTCGACTGTATTCGCGCCGCGCGTGGCGTTCGCGGTGACGTTGTTCTTGTCGAGGACCCACGCCAGATGGACGTTCCCCGCGGGGTCGATCACGCGCAGGTCGAGGTTGTTCACCAGCGCCGCGCCGGCAATGTCGCTGTCGGCACCGACCGGCATCGCGATCGGTGGATCCGGCCAGTTCAGCACGACGCGCACGTTCTGCTGGGTTGCGACCACCAGCGGAACTTCATGCGTGGTGGTCTGCTCGCCCTGCGCGAAGGTCAGCGTGCGGATGCGCTCTCCGCGGCCGCCGTCAGCGAGGATTACGTCGACGGAATTCTTCGCGTTGACGAGCCCGAATCCGTAGGTGTAGTCCGGCCCTGGATTGCCAAGGTCCTCAGCGCCAGCGATCAGGAGAGCCTTGAGCTCGGCAGGCTTCGGGTTCGCCCCTGCGAACGTGCGGCGCCACTGTTCGGTCAGCAATGCGGCGATGCCGGTGACGACTGGCGACGACATCGAAGTCCCCTGGGACGGGCCGTAGGCGTTGGTGGGAACGCTCGAGAGCACATTGTTACCTCGGGCAACGACGTCCGGCTTCACGCGGCCGTCCTTCGCGGGGCCACGCGAACTGTAGCCGGCGATGATGTTCTGAGCACCAACGGAACCGACGGCGACGACGTTCTTTGCTGAGGCTGTGACGCCCATCGTGTCGAAGGGCGTCGCCGCACCGTGCAGCGTGAGCTCGCACGGAGTTCCAGCGCCATTGCATAGGGTCGGACAATCGGTTCCGGAGCCGTTCGGCGAGACGCAGAAGAGCTGAGTGGTGATCTCCTCGCCCTGATCGTCTACGTGGTGATGCTGCTTGAGAGGATCGGAGCCGAACGCGGACGGAAGCGAACCGTCATTGCCCGCCGAATGGACGAAGAGGATGCCTTGCTCGTTGGAGATCTTGTCGAGCGGTGCCCCGACCACGAGGTCGTACGCGCCGTAATAGATCCCGGCGCCGTTCCAGAGCGGGACGTCCCCGGACTGCCAGCCGAGGACGTAGCCCCATGAGTTGTTGTCAGCGATCACGCCGAGCGGCGCCAGCTTGTCTTCCTTATGGGAGAGCCAGAGTCCGCTGCACTTATTCGAGGAGGGGTTTCTCACGCAGAAATTATGAATGGTCGCGTTCGGCGCCATCCCTTTCGCGTCGGCACGCACGCCACTCGCCATGATCGTCCCGGCGACGTGCGTCGCGTGCCTCCTGTCGCCAGCCGAACCTTCCAAGGTAGTGGACGGAATGGTCATCCGCCCGCCGAACTCCACGTGGGAGGCCTGCGCCTCGCCGAGCTCGAACAGCGAGACGGTGACGCCCTGTCCGGTCAACCCGTACGGTGCTTCGCGCAGCTCCGTGACGTGAGAAACCGCGGCGGAGGTCGCGTTGTTAGAGGCCACTTTGAAGTTGCGCGGGCCGGCGATTGCAAACACGCGTTCGTCGGCAGCCAGAGCCATCAGCGCCGAGGGGGCGATTCTCGCCTCGATGCGTTGCGCGGGGAGATAGCGGAAGGTGAGCGGCGCGGTGGCTCCGCCTGCGGCGATCACGGCCTGCATTGCGTCCGCGAACGCTACGTCTGTGTGGAAGATCACATTCACATTCGCGAACGGGCGTCCGGACGCAGCCTCGCGGTACGCCGAGCGGTCGATCTTGCGCTCCTCATTCCACGCCTCGACCGACGTGACGCGGACGTCGCGGAGGTCCGCGGTGTCCCGCACGCGCGCGAGGTAGCGGCCACC
>JANMSA010000524.1:0-14185 GCA_031388865.1 Acidobacteriota bacterium
GTGATGATGTCGACCCCGGCAGGGGTCGCGGAGGAGCTGGCGATCCGCCTCCGAATGCGAACCGGTACGCGACCCTTTCAGGGTCGATCTCCATTGCCGACGCAGTCCTGTGGTCGCTCGCTTTGCTCTCACCACCGGCTACCGTACGCGCCGCCTCCAGCGGCGATTTTCTGCCGCGCAGACGCCTAGGCCGGCACGGCCGGCAGCCCTGGCTGCTCCGTCTCCGCGACGCGCTCGTCGTCTAAGGAGCGGTTTCCACTGCGCAGACTCCTAGCGAGTCACGGCGGCAGCACGCAGCGGTAGCGACACGGTGAACACGGCGCCCTTGCCAGGACCGTCGCTGCCCGCCGCGATCCTTCCGCCGTGACCTTCCACCAGGTGCTTGACGATCGCCAGGCCGAGGCCCAGACCGCGGTGCTTTTTCTCCCCCCCTTCTTCCTGACGGTACCGCTCAAAAACGTGGGGTAGAAGGTCCGGGGAGATCCCCCTTCCGTTGTCCTGCACCCGGATGACCGCCGACCTTCTCTCGCGCATGAGCGAGAGGCGCACCGAGCCTCCGCGTGGCGTGAATTTGATCGCGTTCGAGAGCAGGTTCCAGCCCACCTGCTGGAGCCGGACTTCGTCACCCGACACCATCACCGGTCCCGTTGGAATCTCCGCTATGAGATCGATCCCCTCGGCCGTCGCCGCAGGCTCAAACGTCGCCACGACCGTGCGCAGGAGCGGAGCGAGATCGATCAGGGCGTGCTCGATCATCACCTTGCCGGCGATGATTCTCGATACGTCCATGAGATCCTCGATGATGCGCGCCTGCACCTTCGTGCTGGACTCGACCATCGAAAGCGCCTCCGCCGTGCCCGACGGTTCGAGATCTCCCATCTTCAACATTTTCACCCATCCGCGGATGGCGGTCATCGGCGACCGCAACTCGTGGGCGAGGGTGGCAAGGAACTCATCCTTCGTGCGGTTCGCTTCCTCATGAGCGCGACGAATCCGGATCGCCGACTCGGCCAGCTCGTCGAGAAGCCTCTTGACCTCGTACTGCCGTCGGCGGCTGCGCAGAGCCGCCTCGATGGCGCTGACGAAGGTGGCGATCCCGAGGGGACGCTCCAGGATCAGGATCTGGACGCGGTCGCCCAGGAGTTGTGCAACGCGCGGCGCCTCGTCCTCGCCGCCTCCACCGAGGATCACGACCGGAATCTCCGACCACGGCGCCTGCGCGTCGAAGAGTTGACGCAGGGCGCTACACCAACCCGGGTCGTTCAACGCTTCCGTTGCGAGCAGGAACAACCCGGCCCCCGCCGCCCACGCCGCCGCGAGCGAATCGACATCACCGATGGCGATCGCATCGTGCCCGCGACTGCCGAGGACCTGAGCGATCAGGTCCGCATCGTCACCCGTCGGCGCATTGACGAGAATGCGTTCCAGCGACGTCCCACCGGTTGGCGGTCGCTTCATGACGTCCGTCGAGATTTCGTTCATCGTGCGCCGAAGCTGCCTCCCTCACAGTAGCGCAGTTCGAACTTCGTGCCGTGTCTCACGCGACGGCGGGCCTGGCAGCGTCCCGTCCCTCTCCGCGCTCGTCGTTCGGCACTTCGTGGTGCTCGGGATTCCCGGCGCTCCCTCGCGACTGTCAGTCCGTCACGTGAACGCGGTCAGGGTCGGTGATGAGGGCACCGAAGGCGTCGCCGTCGAGCGTTGCAGCGATGTAGGGCGACAGGGAGGAAGTCTCGCGATGCCGCGCTCGGGATCGTTCCAGCGAATGATCGCCTCCGCACCCGCGACGCGGCCGGTCGCGAGTGACACCTGCCGTTCGTAGGCGAGTACGAGCTGACCGTTTTCGATCCACTTCCGCAGGCGTGTTTGCATGGAGGAGCGCTCCACCACGCGCGCCTTCACCTGTTCGTGCACAGCTGATAGTTATTGCGGCCCGCGCTCTTTGCTCGATACATGGCATCGTCGGCATTCCGCAGCAGGGTTTCGATGTCCGCACCATCACCCGGATAAACGGCGATGCCGATGCTCGCCGAGATCTCGATCGACGCGGACCCGATCACGACCGGCGCCAGAACCTGCTCCAGAATCTTCTTCGCCACAGGCGCAGCATCCTCGGCGCGGTTCAGTTCGGGCAGGAGGATCGTGAACTCGTCGCCTCCGTGGCGGGCCGCCATATCCGTTGGCCCGAGGCAGCTCCGCAGACGTGCACCGATCTCGACCAGCAGAGCGTCCGCGACGTCGTGCCCCAGCGTGTCGTTGATCGTCTTGAAGTGGTCGAGGTCCATGAAGAGGACCGCCAGGCACGAGCGGTCTCGCTTCGCGGAATCAAGAGACGTTTCCAGCCGCTCGACGAAAAGCCGCCGGTTCGGCAGCTGGGTCAGGGCATCGTGATACGCCTGAAAGTGAATTTGCTCTTCGGCGTCGAGCCGGGCGGTGATGTCCCGGAAGCTCCAGACCCGGACCGGTTGGTCGTCCAGTCGACGGCCGATCGAATACTGCTCGAACCTGCGCCCATCTTTCAGTCGCAGGATGTGCATGCTCTCCTCGTCCGGGTGCTCGCTGAGGGCCGCGAGACTGTCGAGAAACGCTCCCGGATCGACAACCTGCTGGACAATCCGGCCGATCAGACCGCTCTCGTCGTCGCTCTCCATCAGCTCCGCCGGGACGGCCCACATGTCGGCGAAGCGCTGGTTCCAAGTCTGGATCCTGCCGTCCTGCAGGATGACGAGAATGCCGTCGGCCGTTGAATCGAGCGTCGATTGCAGCAGGGTGACGGCGCGACGCGCTTCCCACTCATAACGTTTCCGGTCGCGCAGATCGCGCCCGATGATCACGGCCCCGCTGAGCTGCCCCTGGCGGGTGGTGATCGGCGAATACGACAGAGTGAGCTCGATCGGCTGGCCCATCTTCGTGCGAAAGATCGATTCGCGATCGCGCACCCATGCTCCGGGCAGAACGCTCTGGCCTTCGCCGTCCGATGCGAACAGATGTTCGAGACGGCGCCCGATGACCGGCAGTTCGTCGTCGGCGAGGAATGTGCGGGCGCTGTCATTTGCGAACCGGATGACACCTTCGCGGTCCGTCACCACCAGCAGATCGCGCATGCTGTTGATGATCAGCGCTGCGGGAACGGGGTACGCGGGGGCAGGGAGACCGTACGCCTTGACCGCAGCGAAGACGATCGTCAGGGCCACGGGAAGCGCTGCCCAGCCGAGCGGATAGACGTCGATGCCATACCCCGGCAGAAGATCGAAAAGGGCCATGGAGCCGACGGTCAGAGCGATGAGGAAGAGGCGGCGGCGGCTCCGGTCATTCCGGAGCGCGGTCGAATGGTCGTTTCGAATGGCAGAGCCCGTGGCGATGAGAACGGCCCCGAAGAACAGCGGGTAAATCCATTGCGCCGAGCGGTGGAAGCTCGGGAAGACGCCCCACGAGAATGTACGCATACCGTTTGGACCGTAATCGGTGGCTAACGCCAGCACTGCAAGTTGGGCAGCGACTCCCCAGCTGACGAGCGCGGCAATGCGGTGACGGTGCGTGCCGTCGAGGGTCGTCACGACGAACTGGTACACGGCCGCGGCGACGACGAAAGTGGCCGAGCTGGTGATGCGTGCCCACACCAGCGCGCTGTGCGCGTTCGGAGCGCGTTGCATGACGGCGCACGCCGCCTGATCGATCGCGACCGCGAGACAGACGCCGAACAGCGCCGCGCCGCTGCGGGCAGAGCGCCGCACGACGGCCAGCACAGCTACGCTCACCGCCACCGCCGTGCTGAGCGTCGCCGAAATCACGTGCAATGAAAAGAGATCCGCGGCCATGGGAGATCTGCACGCCATTGTCCGCCCTAGCGCCAGCGCCGCAACCCATAAAGCCATAAGGCCGGACGCCCACCAAAATTCACAGTGGACAGACGTCGGAACGTCGAGGTGCCCTGCGTGAACTCATCACCGTCGAAGCAATCGGCGCCTTTCATGCGATTTCACGCGTAGCTGACGCGCCCTTCACGGTTGCGACTCTCGCGGCATGCGCGTCACAGTCTTTTCACAACATTCATCTTACGTCGTGATCGGCGGTGCCTAGACTCTCACCCGAACACACCACTGAGAACCAGTGCTGCCGTCGAATCGCTGTTCGTATGAGTGTCTCGATCCCCCCTCAAAACTGGAGCGGTCCATAAGCATGACGAAACGGGCTGTCGCACTCTTTGCCGTCGTACTTGCGTCAGCCCTGAGGGCGCTCGCGATCGACCCCGCTCTCTCGCTCGACCAGCACGTGATCCGAACGTGGGGCCCGAAGGAAGGTCTCCCCCCCGGCTCGGTGTACGCGCTCGCACAAAGTACTGATGGTTACGTGTGGGCGGCGACGCAAGAGGGCTTCGTCCGCTTCGACGGAACCGAGTTCGCCACGTACGACAAAGCGAGCGTACCGCAGATCCACAACAACATGACCCTCAGCCTCCTGTCCGCACGCGACGGAAGTGTCTATGCGGCGACGAACGGCGGAGGTGTGGTGCGCGTGCGTGGCGCGGATGTGCGCACGTACGAAACCGCGGCCGGATTGCCGGCGGACACTGCGACCGCGCTGCTCGAATCGGGCGACGGCACGATCTGGATCGGAACACAGAAAGGGCTGGCGGCGCGCCAGCGGGACGGGCGCATCGTGACGATCGCCGGATCGCAGACACCGACGCCGCTCGCGGTCACGGCGCTCGCCCAGGATTGGTCCGGGCAGCTGTGGATCGGTACCACACGGGGCATCGTCACGTACAAAGACGGCCGTCTGGTCCGTCACGAAAACGACGGGTTTCCCACCTCACAGATTCTTTCGATTCGCGTCACGCGTGACGGCAGTGTGTGGATCGGCGCGCGCGGCACCGGGCTCCTTCGCTATCGATCGGGCGAGTTCCGCACGTATGGCGCAGCCGAAGGACTACCGTCGAAGTACGTTCAGGCGATTTACGAAGACAAGAACAGCACGCTCTGGATCGGCACGCTCGATCAAGGTGTCGGGCGTTTCACGAACGAACAGTTTGACTTCGCCACTACCGAGGCCATCGGCATCGGCCAGAAGCCAGTGTCGTCGTTCCTCGAAGATCGTGAAGGAAACCTCTGGATCGGCTCAAAGAAAGGGCTGACAGCCGTGAGCGTCGGCAAGGCCATCACGTTCACGACCGCCCACGGCCTCTACGCCGACAACGTCCGCACGGTGACGGGGGCGTCCGACGGCGGCGTGTGGGTCGGCACAGGCAAAGGGGTGCAGACGCTCGACGGCCGTCACTACGGGACGGACAACGGTCTCTCGAGCAATGCGGTCATGACGACGCTGAGCACGCGTGACGGAAGCGTGTGGATCGGCACCTTCGATCATGGTCTCAATCGCATGCTGCCGGGTGGCAACCGCGTCTATGACTCGAGAAGCGGGCTGCGGAGCGACATGGTGCTGTCGCTCTACGAAGACCGCGGCGGCGTCCTCTGGGTCGGGACAGCGAAAGGACTGCAGCGCATCATCAATGGGACGATTGGCTCCGACTCGTACCCGCTTTCTGGCGAAGCAGTCGGCGTCATCCTCGAGGACAGGAACGGCGCCATCTGGGCGGGTACGCAGGATGGTGGTCTCAATCGGATCATCGGCGGCGTCGTCACTTCGTTCACCAAGGCCAAAGGACAGCTCGCGAGCGATCTCATTCTCGCTCTGCACGAGGACACCTCTGGCGGGCTCTGGATCGGAACCGCCGGCGGCGGGTTGAGCCGCTTCAAGAATGGACGCTGGACGACCTTCACCACGCGCGAAGGCCTGTACGACGACAGCGTGTTCACGATCCTGGAAGACAGCAACGGTTATCTCTGGATGAGTTGCAACAAAGGAATCTTCCGCGTATCCCGCCAGGCTCTCGACGATCACGCGGAGGGGCTGCAGCCGAAAGTGACGAGCGTCGCGTACGGCGAGATCGACGGCATGCAGAGCCGCGAGTGCAACGGTGGAACGCAGCCGGCCGCCTGGAAGACAGGGGACGGAAAGCTCTGGTTCGCGACAGCGAAAGGCCTGGTCGTGATCGACTCGAACCGCGTGCGTGCCGCCGCCGCGCCGCCGGTGATGTTGCAGGGCCTCTTCGCCGATCGGAAGCCCGTGGACCTGGGTGGTCCGATCACTTTGAGCGCTGGAACGAAGTCGCTCGAGATCCGCTTCGCGGGCATGAACTTCAGCGCGCCGGAGAAACTCCACTACCAATACAGACTCGAAGGTTTCGACCGTGAGTGGATCGACGCGGGGAAGCGGCGCCATGCGATCTACACGAATCTAAAGCCGGCTTCGTACCGTTTCCAGGTCCGCGCCGCGAGTGAAGACGGAGAGTGGGGCACGACCACCGCCGGCATCCGTCAGCGTGCATTCTTCTACCAGACGCCGTGGTTTCTGACGCTGGCCTCCTGTTTCGTGGTCGGTTCCGTGGCCGGAGCTCACCGCGCGCGCGTGAGGTTCGTTCGCGCCTCCGCCGAGCGTTTCAAGCAACTCTTCGACCGCAACCCAGCCGGCGAGTTCCGGTCGAACGAGGCCGGAGGAATCCTGGACTGCAACAATGCCTGTGCGAGGATGCTCGGGTACTCCTCGCGCACCGACCTCATGGCCCGCGGAATCGCCGGTGCGTACGGTACGGATGTCGAGTGGCAGGCGATCGTGTCGCGGCTGCGCGAGCATGGCTCGCTGGCCGGCCTCGAACTGCCGCTGCGCCGGGTCGATGGCAGCGAGCTGTGGGTGCTCATGAACGCCAGCATCGCCGACGGTGTCGTGCTGGCCACGCTGGTCGACATCACCGAACGAAAGCGCGCCGAAGAGGAAGTCCGGCACCAGGCCCATCACGACCTCCTCACTGCCCTTCCCAATCGGGCCCTGTTCAATGACCGCCTGACGACCGCTCTCAGCTACGCCCATCGCGAAGAAGGCGAGCTGGCAGTGATGTGTCTCGACCTCGACCGCTTCAACGTGGTGAACGAGGCCTTCGGCCGCGAGGGCGGCGATCGGGTCCTGAAGGAAATCGCCGCGCGCATCGTCACCTGCTGTCGCGCCGAAGACTCCGCCGCCCGGACCGGTGATGACGAATTCGCGATTCTGCTCATCAAGCCAGGCAGCGTCGTTGATGCGACGACCATCGCGCGCCGAATTCTGGAGGCGGTCTCCCAGCCGATCTCCGTCGACGGTCACGATTTCAACGTGAGCACGAGCATCGGCATCGCTTTTTATCCGCAGGACGGCCACGACCGGGAATCTCTGCTGAAGAGCGCCGATCGCGCCCTCTATCAGGCGAAGCAGGCCGGACGCGACAACTACCAGCTCTGCTCGCCTTTCCTGGCGCGCAAAGCGGCGGAGCGTCTCACGCTGGAGACCGCGTTGCACCAGGCCCTTCGCCGACACGAGTTCGTGCTGCACTATCAGCCGCAGTTCGACGTGCGCAAGCAGGCCGTCACCGGAATGGAAGCGCTCATCCGCTGGGACCGCGGCGGCAAGAACATCCTCCGGCCGGCCGAGTTCCTCGACGTAGCCGAGGATTCGCGCCTCATTCTTCCCATCGGCGAATGGGCGCTGGAAGAAGCCTGCCGTCAGGGATACGTTTGGTCCAACGAAGGTCCGCCGGTGAAGATCGCCGTAAACGTATCGGCGCGCCAGTTCCAGCAGCCGAACGTCGTCTCCATGATCAAAGACGCGATCGACCGTTCCCGCTTCGATCCGCGGCATCTCGAGATCGAGATCACCGAATCAACGGCAATGATCGATCCGACGCTCACCGCAGAGATCCTGCTCGACCTGAAGAAACTCGGGATCAGCATCGCCATCGACGATTTCGGCATCGGCCATTCGGCGCTGAACTACCTCAAGCGGTTCCCCATCGACACCCTCAAGATCGACCAATCGTTCGTGAAGGACATCGTCCGCGGCGGAAGCGACGGAGCGATCGTCTCGGCAGTCATTGCCATCGGCAAGGCCCTCAACATTCGGGTCGTCGCTGAGGGCGTCGAAACCGAGGAACAGCTGAAGTTCCTCTCCGATCACGGCTGCTATGAATTCCAAGGCTACCTATTCAGCCGGCCAATGCCAGCGAACGCGCTGGCCGACATGATTCAAACCCAATGGCCCGGCACCGAGCAACGAGGGTACTCGGTCATGCCGCGCGTCATCGCTCCCAACAGTCACTGAAATCGAACTGAACATGTTCAGCATGGATTCAACAGCGTCACTCCAGCCGTGGGTAGATTGAGAGACAAGTCATGAAAAAAAGTCTATGTTTGCTGAGTCTGGTTCTCTGGGCCGCGACAGCATTCGCCGGCAATGGAAACATCCGTCGAAGCGCCGCACGCATTCCGGGTTCGTACATCGTCGTTCTGGAGGCCGGAGCCGATCTGAACGACGTGGTCGTCTCCGTGAAGAGCCGCGGCCAGCGGCGCGTGCAGCGTGAGTACCGGCACGGCATCAAGGGCATCGCCGTCGAAATGTCCGATGCCGAGGCGCAGGAGCTCGCCCGCGATCCGCGCGTGGCCTACGTCGAGGAGGACTCGGTCATCGACACGACGACCCTTCCATGGGGCGTGGACCGAATCGATCAGCGATCGCTCCCGCTCGACGGCTCCTTCCATTCGGACCGTAACGGATCCAACGTGCGCGTGTACGTCTTCGATACAGGCGTCTCACCGCACGATGAGTTCGGCGACAGACTCCTACCCGGGTTCAACGCGACCGGCGACCTGCTGGGGACGAGCGACTGCAACGGCCACGGCACGCATGTCGCCGGCATCATCGCCGGGAAGAACTATGGTGTTGCCGAGGGGGTCAGGATCGTTCCCGTCCGTGTGCTGGACTGCAAGGGGAAAGGGAGCGTGTCCGCGCTGCTCGCCGGAATCGAGTTCACGATCGCCGAGACGGACTCCGACCAGCCCGCCGTCGCCAACATGAGCCTTGCCGGCAAAACCTCTTCGGCGCTGGACGCGGCCGTGATCCGGTTGATCGAGGCTGGTGTGACAACCGTCGTCGCCGCGGGCAACGCTGGCACCAACGCTTGTGGTGGTTCGCCTGCACGCGTATCTCGCGCGTTGACTGTCGCGGCGACCGACGCCGCGGACAATCAGACGACCTGGTCGAACTACGGCGGCTGCATCGACATCTTTGCCCCTGGTGAAGGAATCCGCTCCGCATCGAACAAGACGACGACCGCGACGACGACTCGGAGCGGAACGTCCCAGGCCGCGCCGTTCGTCGCCGGCGTGGCCGCGCTGTGGCTCGAAGGAACGACCGGCGTATCGCCGGATACCATCGCTCTCAACATTCTCTCGCGCGCAACACCGAACGTCGTCACGTCGCTGAGCGATATGGTCACGCCGAATCGCCTGCTCTGCTCGCTCCGGGGTGACGCCGACATCACGGTGCCCGTCGAGCAGCTGATTTCCGACCCCGGTTTCGACGACGGCGACGACTTCTGGACTTCGGAGATCTGCACCGTCATCAATCAGACCGGCTGCCCGCCCCTTGGCATCGAGAGTATGCCCTCGCACAGCGGCAAGACACACGCCTCGCTCGGTGCGAGAGACCGCGACCTCCTTCTCGTTTCGGCGCCGATGACGATTCCGTCGAACGCCTCGGCCGCGGATCTGGGATTCTGGTTGCGGGTCGTCACCAAAGAACGCGGCGACACCGCTGACGACGTGCTCAAGGTCGATGTTCGTGACGCGGCCGGCAAGGTCCTCGAGGAGCTGGGCACGTACTCGAATCTCAGTGAGTCCAGCACGTACCGGCGGCGTTACTTCGACATGAGCGCCTACCGCGGAAAGACGATCCGCGTCGCGTTCACGTCGACGCGTGATCGCGGCGCACCGACGTGGTTCCTGCTCGATGACATCGAGCTGAAGGCGCGGCACTAGCTCACGAAACTAACCAATCGTCGATGAGGCGCGAGTGGCCAACCCACTCGCGCCTCGGGCAACGAACTGATCCTCGTAACGTTCAACGACGCAGACTTTCGTCAGTTTGAGAGTTTGCGCGTTCTCAGCTGGCGCTGAGGGCCGGTCACGGTGCGAGCACGGCGGTTGTTACTCCGCCAGTGCTCCCAGCCACCGTCAACGAATCGTGGATGCCGCCACACACTGCGTCGTCCGCGCCGGATTCCGGTTCGCGTCTTCCGCCCCGTCGATCTGCCACAAGCGCCCACCGAGCGGCGGCGCGTTCATGAACTCCTCCAGCCACTGCCGCATGGTGTACGACGACACCCGGGTGGAGATCGTCGCATTGAAGAACGAATCGTCGTTGTACGCGCCGTCGTGTCTTGCGCATGCCGGCATCCAGACGTAGGACGTCGGCAACGTGCCAGGCGTGTTGAACGTTCGATCGGCGCCCGTTCCGATTTCGGAGCGAGTGGTCGAGAAGCGCAGGAAGGTCTGGATCTGAGCTTCGAGCCTGGCCCGGTATTCACCTTCGTTCAGGATCGCATTGCACGGCTCAGCGGGCGGACAGTGAGGATAGTTGGCGTCGTCGGAAAAACGGGCCTCATGGCCGCGGCCGCCGTTGAGATGTTCGCGGTTCGGGTCGCGGAAGTCCTGCCGGAGAAAGAACGGGGTCCCTGTGTGGTTGAGCAACACATGATGCCGGTCGCGACACCTCCACACCTCGGTGGCGCCGTGCGAGTCGATGCAGGACGTGTCGAGGACGGCCTGCCAGGCATCGTACTGTTGGCGGTGAATGTCGGTCTCGTGATGGGTCTTCCCGTCGTACGAAAACGGGCTGCCACTGCCGGAGCTGACGCCCGATGTGATTCGGCTGTAAGCGTCGCTGCCCAAAGGCGCCGTCGTCGCAAACGCCTATCGCGTCGCCGTCCGCAAGAAGTGTCTCGATCCGCAGTCGCGCGTCCGCTTCATTCGCCTGAAGCATCGCTTCGAGCTCGCGCCGGAGCTCTGCGCGGCCGGCGCACGCCTGATCGAGCCACGCTTTCCGCTCAACCGGCGCCATGTCGGCCGCGCTAGCGAAGATCTCCGCGATCTCCTCCCATGCCGACCCCTGTGCCCCTTCTTCCATGTTCATTTCTGTTTCGCGCTCTTCAACGACGCGCCCGGACATGAGCCGCTAGGAAAGCAGTTCCGACCGCACCTCTTTGCGCAACCAGGCACGCGAAGCCTGCCAGTCGCGCTGGACGGTCTTTTCGGAAATCCCGAGCAGCCGGGCGATCTCGACGAGTGCCAAGCCGCCGAAGAAGTGCATCTCCACAACCTGCACAGCACGCGGTTGCAGCGTGCGCAGCCGGTCCAGTGTACCGTCGAGACTCAGAACCTCGTCGGCCGCGCGATCGGTGAGGAACAGCTCGACATCCTCCAGGGGCACTCGCGACTGTCCGCCCCCCCGTTTCTGACGGCAGCGCGCCCTGGCGTAATCCACGAGCACACGACGCATCGTGTTCGAGGCGATCGCGAAGAATTCCGCCCGCGTTCCGGCGTTGATCGTGTGCTGTTGGAGGAGCTTCAGGTATGCCTCATGGACGAGAGCAGTCGTGTCCAACGTGTGACCGCTGCGTTCATCGTGTAAACGTTGACGCGCCAATCGCCGGAGCTCGTCGTAAAGAAGGGTCACGACGCGATCGAGGCTTCTCAGATCGCCGTCGCGCAGCTGTTCCAGACCGCGCGTGATCTCGCCTCTGGGGCCCGGCCAGAGCACCGGCACTTCGGGACCACTGTCGGGAGGCATTCCCATTGACGATAGCACTCGCGTGATTTTCGCGACAGCCAGCTCGATGATTCTGCCTTCAGGCGCGGGCTGGGGTCGTGGCGGCCTTGCCGGGTTCACGCGCCGGGTAGGCACGGGCGATAGCCGCGATCTTCATCCCTCTGCGGCACATCATCGCGAGGCAGGAATTGCCGCATTCAGTTGCGCGGCGTAGGCTAACCGGAAACAACCCATGCTCGACACCGCGCAGAATCTGCGGCAATACCGCGTCGAACGTTTCCTGGGTCAGGGGGGAATGGGTGAGGTGTATCTCGCCTTCGACACGAACCTTCACCGCAAGGTCGCGCTGAAGGTTCTTCCTTCTGCTCTCGCCGTTGACCCGGAGCGAAAGAAGAGATTCATTCGGGAGGCCATTGCGGCGTCGCGGCTGAACCATCCCAACATCTGTGTGGTGTTCGACGCCGACGAAACGGCGGAGGGCGTTGCGTACATCAGCATGGAATACATCGAAGGAGAGACGCTCGCGTCGCACATCGCCCGAGGGCGACTGCCGCTCGATCTCGTCCGGTCTTATGGAGTCCAAATCGCGGATGCTCTGGACGAGGCTCACCGCCGCGGGGTCATTCATCGTGACCTCAAGCCGGCCAACGTCATGATCGATCGTCAGGGACGGGTGAAGATCCTCGACTTCGGCCTGGCGAGGCTCATTGAAACAGAACTCGAGGCGGGGTATTCGGCCGCGATCACGTTGTCAGGCGATTCCGGGACGATCGCCGGCACGCCGCCGTACATGAGTCCCGAGCAGGCGCGTGGTGAACGGCTCGACCATCGTTCCGACATTTTCAGCTTCGGCATTCTGCTCTACGAATTGATCACCGGGAACAACCCGTTCTCCGCGCCATCAGCTGCCGTCGTTTTTTCTCGGATTCTCACCGAGAAGCCGTCGCCGGTTCGGGAGATCAGATCAGACGTCGAGCCTGATCTGGAGCGGATCATCTGCAAGGCGCTGGAAAAAGACCGGAATCTCCGTTATTCGTCCGCACGTGAGATCGCAATCGACCTTCACCGACTGGATGGCCAGTCACTCGACGAGTCGAGCTCGCAAATTGGCCGCGCCAGGATGCGGAGACGAACCGCCACAGCGGTGGCAGCAACTGCGTTCGCGATCGTCCTGGTGTATTTCGGCGCCCGAGCGCGCGCACCCTCGACTGAAGCGATTGATTCGCTGGCGGTCCTCCCGCTCCAGGACCTCTCACCGAAACCCGGAGGAGACTACCTCGCTGACGGCATGACGGAAGCGCTGATCAGCAGCCTGGCGCAAATACGCTCGCTCAAGGTGATCTCTCGCACTTCGGTGATGCAGTTCAAGAACACGCAGAAGAAACTTCCGCAGATTGGGCGGGAACTCGGCGTCGACGCTGTGCTCGAAGGCTCGATCGCGCAGCACGCGGATCAGATCCGCGTTTCGGCCCAGCTGATCGATGCACGTACCGACCGGCACCTGTGGGCCCAAACTTATGATCGCGAGATGCGCGATGTGCTCCGTCTTCAGGGCGAGATCGCCCGAACGATCGCGGACGCTCTGCGGGTCGAGCTCCTTCCTGCCGAAAAGGCGCGCCTGGGCCGGGCAAGGCAGATCGATCCCCGGGCGCATGACCTCTATGTGAGAGCCCGGTATGAATGGAGCAGGAGAGGCCGATCATCGCGTACCTCGGTCGAGCTGTTGAATCAAGCCCTCGCCATGGAACCAGCCTGGCCGCTCGCGCACGCCGCTCTGGCCGATTCATACAACATGCTGGCAAATAACGGGGTGATCCCCAACCACGAGGGATACACCAAAGGAAAGGCGGCCGCGCGCCGAGCCCTGGAGCTCGATCCCGATCTCGGGCAGGCGCACGCGGCGCTCGCCTTCGCGCTGTGGCACCACAATCTCGACTGGGACGCTGCCGGTCGCGGGTTTCGTAAGGCGATCGAGCTCGAACCGAGTTACGCGTCCGCTCATCACTTTTTCGCCCTGTACTTGACGGCACTCGGAAAAGATTCCGAAGCGTTGGCGGAGATTCGGAAAGCTTTGGAGCTCGATCCCTTGTCGCCCCGCATGAATACAAATTACGGCGACATTCTGCGGTGTGTCGGCCAGGAAACTGAAGCGATCGCACAGCTCGAGAGACACCGCGCAGTCGATCCAGGCCAGGCCCTTCGAAGTCTCGTATTTGCATACGCTCATCAACGAAAGCCGTCCGAAGCGATGAAAGCTGCAGAGGAGGCGGCGGCGACCAACCATCCCAGCGCTCGAGAGCTTCAGGCGCTGGCCCGCGCCTCACATGTCGGAAAGGCGGCGCTTCCGTTGATCCAGAAGCTGGAGGATGAATTGACGGACCGGAGCCATCTTTCGAAAGGGGTGACTCTGTCAGCCGCCTATGTGGTTGCCGGAGATCACGAGCGAGCGTGGAAGGCATTCGAACGGATCCAACATTACAGCTCGATGTTCGTGTTG
>JANMSA010000537.1:0-3843 GCA_031388865.1 Acidobacteriota bacterium
CATCAACCCATAACCAGGAATCAATCACCAGCAACCAGGAACCAGTAACCAACCAGCAACCAAACCAGCAACCAAACCAGCAACCAAACCAGCAACCAAACCAGCAACCAGTAACCAGCAACCAGCAACCAGCAACCAGCAACCAGCAACCGAGACCACAACGAAACGAGCCCGACCGGGAACCTCTCTTGCAGCAGGGCGCGACAGCTTGGCGGCCATGACGATCACCTGCTCCGATTGCGGCAGGACGCAGATCATCCCGACGCTTCCCTTGCGCGCGGCCGCCGCGTGTGAGCGCTGCGACCGGACGCTCGCGCGCCGGCCGCGCTGGGGATTCGATCTCAGTCTGGCCTGCGCCGTGGCGACCTGCGTGCTGCTTCCGCCGGCCGTGTTCCTGCCGATGATGCACTCGACGATCCGGAACCTCGTGTTCGAGGAGAGCCGTCTCGTCTCCAGCGTTCCGGTCATCTACAGCGAAGTGTGGTTTCCCTTCGCGTTCGGTTTTCTCTTTTTCGCCTTTCTCTTCCCCGCCCTGCGCGCGCTTTTCCACGTCCTCGTCCTCGGCTCCGTGCGGATGAGATGGAACATCTGGCAGCGCGGACGGATCTTCCGCTGGAGCGAGGAGCTGCGGATCTGGAGCATGACCGACGTCGTGGTCATCGCCGGGATGGTGGCTTACTTCCGCGCCGGCGTTCCCGCGGACGTGGAGGTACTCGCGGGCGCCTGGTGCTACCTCGCTGTCGCGGTGCTGGTGTTCGTCGGGGATCAGGCGCTCGACCGGCGCGCACTCTGGAATGCCATTCGTCCGGACAGCACGACCGTCCCCGCCGGTCACATCGCGTCCTGCGACTCCTGCGAGATGGCTGTCCCGAACCGGCAGTCGGGGGATCCCTGCCCTCGCTGTGGCAGCACACTCGATCGCAATCCTGCGCGGCGGTTCGCGCCTGCGCTCGCCGCGGTCGCCGCCGCCATTCCGCTCTGTTTGCCCGCATACTCGGCGTCCGTCATGGTCAACGAGCAGCTCACCGCGGTCCTCGAGCACACCGTCGTCGGCACCGTGCAGCTCCTGGCCGATCATGGCTACTGGCAGTTTGGCGTGATCGTCCTCCTCGCAGGCGTAGTGATCCCCATCGTGGAGCTCCTTGGGATGCTGTGGCTGCTCGCGCGGGTGCGCTTCCCGCGACGTGAGGGACTGCTGCTCCGGACGCGCTTGTATCGCCTGCTGCATCGCCTCGTCCGATGGCCGATGATCATCCCGTTCATCGCCGCCATCACCGCTCCGATCGTCGATTTCCGCGGCATCGATGACATCGTGGCAGGTCCCGGCGCGACGCCGCTCTTCGCGATCATCGCGCTGCTGATCCTGTCCATCCGGCTCTTCGAGCCAAGACTCATGTGGACCACTGCCGGAGAGACGGGATGAGCGAATACGAGGCGCAGACGCCGGAAGAAAAGCGCGAGACTGTGCAGGCCCGCGTGCAGGTTGCCCGTTGGTCTCCGTGGGTCTGGATCGTTCCGGTGCTGGCGATCTTCCTGGCCGGGTGGCTGGTCGTGAGGTACGGCTTCGGCGGCGGCGACATCACCGTCCGTTTCGCGGAAGCACGCGGCCTCGATCGCTACAGCCCGGTGCGGTTCCGCGGCGCGAAAGTCGGGACCGTTCAAAAGATCACCGTCGACGAAAAACTCGATCAGGTCGTCGTGCGCATCTCCATGGATGCATCGATGAATCATGCGTTGCGCAAGGGCACGCGGTTCTGGATTGTCGAGCCCGGCCTCGAAGGCGGCGGCCTGGGCGGACTGCTCGCGGGAACGTCGGTGGGAATCGCACCCGCCGCCGGCACGGGCGAGGATGGAGAGGAGGAAGTCCGTGAGTTCGCGGGGCAGGAGTACTCGCCCGTGCTCTCCGCACCGGAAGCGGGGAAGACGTTCATCCTGGAGGATCGCGAGCTCGGGTCGGTCGCGGTCGGATTGCCCGTGAACTACCAGGGGATGCGCGTCGGGCGCGTGCTGGGCACCGAATACGACGAGAAGCGCGGCATCACCGCCGTGCATATTTTCGTCGTGCAGCGCTTCGCGAACAACGTGCGCCAGAGCACCCGCTTCTTCCGCGCCGGCGGCCTCTCCCTCTCCCTTGGCGGCGGCGGCATCTCCATGGGCGACGCCTCTCTCTCCTCGCTTCTCAGTTCTCCTCTCGCCTTCTACACGCCCGAGGTGATGGCTGGAGGGGCGGTTGCAGAGGGGACGCGGTTCGAGCTGCACGACAACCGCAATGCGGCGGTCGCATCGGCGGATGGACCGCATCTCACTTACCTGACGTACTTCCCCGGATCGGTCGGCGGCCTGTCGCCCGGCACTCCCGTGCAGATGAAGGGTGTACAGGTAGGACGCGTCCGCGAAGTACGGCTGCGCTATCTGCCGGCGTCGGCGAGTCTGGAGACTCCGGTCGTGCTGGAGATCGATCCGCGCCTGCTGGAGTTCAACGTCACGGACGCGACCACGCGGGAAGAGCTGCGCGCCACGATGAATGGCGCTCTGCAGAAGCTCGTACAGAAAGGGATGCGCGCGACGCTCGCGACGAGCCTGGTCCTGCCTGGCGCGAGTGCCGTGTCGCTGGAGACGGTTGCTGCTCCGGGCACCGGGCGTCTCGTGGTCACGAGCGATCCTCCGATCATTCCGGCGGCCACCGGCGACAACGGGATCGGCTCGGCGATGGCCTCGCTCACGAAAGTGGCGAACACGATCGGCAATCTTCCGCTGCAGGAGATCGCCGGCAACATGCGCAACGCCTCGCAGCGCCTGAACACTCTCCTCAGCGATCCTGCGCTCGATCAGAGTCTGCGCCGTCTGGACCGGTCGCTCACGGAGATCGAGAAGATCACCAGCAACGCTGGCGAAGAAGCCGGACCGATCATGAAGAGTCTTCGCAACGCCGCAGAATCGGCGGAAGTGACTGCGGCCGCGGCAGAAAAGAACATCGACCCCATCGTGCTGAACTTGCGCAATGCGGCGGCGTCCGCGGAGGCAGCTGCGAAGAGGGCCGAGGAGCTCGTGGGGACTTCGCAGAAGCAGAACTATGACGTGGCGGAGCTGATCCGCGAACTGACGCGTGCGGCGGAAGCGGTTCGCTCGCTCGCGTCCTACCTCACGGAAAACCCCGACGCCGTGATCAAGGGGAGACGCGAATGACGACCGGCCGGCTCAGTCCCGTTCTCCTGGCAATTCTCGTGGCCGGGTGCGGTCTCCTCAAGCGCCCGCCGAACCAGTTCTACTCACTCGATACGATCCCACCGGCGGGCGCCGTGACCAGCCTCCCGGGCGCGCCTCTGGGCCTCGACGGCGTCGAGCTCCCACCTGGCCTCGACCGGCGCGGGATCGTCGTGCGCGGAACCGATCACAAGCTCGAGGTGCGCGGTACGCATCAGTGGGCGGCGCCGCTGGAAGAGATGGTGATCCACACGCTGGCGTTCGATGTGGCGAACCGATTGCCCGATGGAATGGTGGTCCTGCCGGGACAGGCCAAGCCAGCCGGCCCGATGCGTTCCGTCTACGTGGTGCTGGAGGAGCTGGCTCCGGGTCCCGGCAACGAGTTCGTGCTCGACGCGCGCTGGACGCTCAAAGAGGCCGGCGGAGCATCACTCACCCGGCATGAGCGCATCGCCATTCCCATGACCGCGATGGACAGCCCGAGCATCGTCGCGGCGATGAGCCAGGCCTTGGCAACCCTCGCGGATCGCATCGTGGCGCAGCTGAGGTAGCGCCGTCTTCGCGCGCTCATTCAGGCTCAACCATCAGCTCTTCCTGTGAGCCTCCACCGGCCAAGAGTTGGCCCATTCCGTAAGACGC
>JANMSA010000550.1:0-2855 GCA_031388865.1 Acidobacteriota bacterium
TGAAATCGAATCGCGCACGTGTACGTGGGTAGCCATACACGTGCAGCGCGAGATCTCCCGTCACCGCGAAGTCGATGTCTTTGCGCTCGAAGAACTCGGCGAATGTCTTCAGCACTTCTTCATATCGCATGCCTCCGAGGATACCTCGGCTAAACTGGCCGGACTCATGCAGTCCGCGGGAGTTTGAATGGCGTTTCGAATTCTGGTCATCGATGATGAGACGGGCATCCGGGAAGCGATCCGGATGACTCTCGAGTACGAGGGCTACAAGATCGACGAGGCCCGGTCGGGCCAGGACGGCCTCGACAAGGCGGCCAAGGTGCCGTACGACGCGATCCTCCTCGATATCAAGATGCCCGTGCTCGACGGGATCGAGGTGTTGGAGAACCTGCGCGAGCAAAAGATCCTCACCCCGGTGGTGATGGTCTCCGGACACGGCGACGTGCATACGGCCGTCGAATGCACGAAGCGTGGCGCTTACGACTTCCTCGAGAAGCCGCTGAACCGCGACAAGCTGCTGCTGACGGTGCGCAACGCTGTGCGCCAGCGCTCGCTCGAAGAAGAGAACACGGAGCTGAAGGAGAAGAAGGAGAAGGAGTATCAGCTCGTCGGTCTGTCGCCGCTCATGGCAGACCTCAAGTCGCAGATCGAGCGCGCCGCTCCCACCAAGGCCACGGTACTCATCACCGGTGAGTCGGGAACAGGGAAGGAGCTCGTTGCACGCGAGATCCACCGCCGCTCGGCCCGCTCCACCCTGGCCTTCATCCAGGTGAACTGCGCGGCCATCCCCGAGGAGCTCATCGAGTCCGAGCTGTTCGGCCACGAGAAGGGCTCCTTCACCGGTGCGGTTCGCAAGCAGACAGGCAAGTTCGTCGCGGCGGACGGGGGCACGATCTTTCTGGACGAGATTGGTGACATGTCGCTGCGCACCCAGGCCAAGGTGCTGCGCGTGCTGCAGGAAGGGGAGGTAGAGCCGGTGGGCTCCGCGACGGTGGTGAAGGTCGACGTGCGCGTCATCGCCGCCACGAACAAGGACCTCACCGAGGAGATCCGCAACGGACGTTTCCGGGAGGATCTCTATTACAGGCTGAACGTCATCCCCATCCGCACGCCGCCATTGCGAGAGCGTCGCGATGACGTGGCGGTTCTCGGCCAGCACTTCGCTCGTCTTTTTTCCGAAGAGCACAACTATCACGCAAAAAAGTTCACGCCGGCGGCGCTCAAGGCGCTCAGCGATGCACCATGGCGGGGCAACGTCCGCGAGCTGCGCAACATGATCGAGCGCATGGTGATCATGGTTCCGTCCGAGTCCATCGACGTCACCGACCTTCCGGCGGAGTTCTTCCGCACGCCCATGGACATCATCAGCACGGCGATGCGCCTCTCCACACTCCAGGACTTCAAAGACGAAGCGGAGAAAGCCTTCATCGTGGCCAAGCTGCGCGAACATGGATGGAACGTTTCCAAGACCGCGGAGGCGATCGATACGCCGCGATCCAACCTTTACAAGAAGATCGAGCAATACAACATCAAACGCGAAGCAGGAGCGGGCTTCACCGCCGAACCGGCCACTGGCGCTGGCGCGGATTGAGCGCTGACGAGGATTGAGGACTGGAGCTGACGCGGATTGAGGATTGACGCTGACGCGGATTGAGGATTGAGGATTGAGGATTGAGGATGGCGCTCACGCGGATCGGGGATTCAGCAACGAGGATTCAGGTTCTCTGATGGCGAATCGACGCGCTGAGGTTTCTCCGGAATCCTCAATCCTCAATCCTCAATCCTCAATCCCGCAGGTCCAATCCTCAATCCCGCAGGTCCAATCCTCAATCCCGGAGGCCCAATCCTCAATCCCGGAGGCCCAATCCTCAATCCCGGCCGCCATCGGCGTGTTCGACTCGGGCGTCGGCGGGCTGACGGTGTTTCGTGAGATCGCGCGAGCCCTCCCGCGTGAGACGCTCATCTATCTGGGTGACTGCGCGCGGGTTCCGTACGGTACGAAGTCGCCTGAGACGATTGTCCGCTACTCGCTCGAGGCGGCGCACTACCTCATCTCGCGGGGCGTGAAGATGCTGGTCGTCGCGTGCAATACCGCCACTGCGGCGGCGCTGCCGATCCTGCGCGAGCGCTTGCCGATTCCGGTGATCGGCGTGGTGGAACCGGGAGCCCGGGCCGCAGTCGAGCGCACTTCCGGTGTGGTCGGAGTCATTGCCACCGAGGGGACGGTGCGGTCGAGGGCGTACACGCTGGCGATCAAAGCTCTCGACCCTGACATCGAGGTGATCGAAGCCGCGGCACCGCTGTTTGTCGCGCTGGCCGAAGAGGGATGGGCGAACACTCACGTAGCCCGCGAGGTCGCGGAGATCTACCTCGAGCCGCTCATCGACGCCGGCATCGACACGCTGGTCCTTGGATGCACTCATTATCCGATCTTACGCAGCACGATCGAGCAGGTGGTCGGCGACGTCGTCCAGATCGTCGACAGCGCAGAGACCACCGCGCAGGTGGTGAAGCAGGCGCTGGGCGTTTCCCGTGGCGTGGCCGAGCCGCTGCATCATTTTCTGGTGACGGACGCCGAGGAGCGGTTCCGGCGCATCGCCGGAGAGTTCCTGGCCCGGGAGATCGCGAGTCTGGAGCTGGTCTCGCTGTCGTAGCCTGGGTGCGTGGATGCTACTGGGTTGGTTGCTTTGTTGCTGGTTGCTGGTTGCTGGTTGCTGGTTGCTGGTTGCTGAGTGGCGTTGCTGGGTAGCTGGTGTTGTCGGTTGTCGGTTGTCAGTTGTCTGCCACTCCTCGAGCAGGGGGGGCCTCGGCGACGGGTTCAGGGAGTTGGCGCGCGTCGTTAGCCGGTTGCTGGT
>JANMSA010000579.1:0-3919 GCA_031388865.1 Acidobacteriota bacterium
TCGTCTGCGTTGTGGCCCTGCGCACGATCTCGACCGAGCACCTGGCGTGTAGAGCTACTGCCTGTGAGACGGAGCCGAGCAGGAAACGTTCGAGCATTCCGTGACCGTGTGAGCCGACGACGATCAGATCAGCATCAAACCTGTCGGCTTCCTCGAGGATGACTCGCTTTGGCGACCCGGCGATGACGCTCGTCGTGACGTTGAGGTGGCGGCTATGCTCACCGGCCCGGAGCCGGGCTGCCGCTGTTTCAACGGCCGCGTGCGCCCATTCGCGTGCGGTCTTCTCGATCGCGTCATAGAGACTGACACTTACGTTTTCACCCGGAAAGGTTCCCGGGAAAGACGGCGGTTCGACGGCCGAAATGATTCGTACTTCGCTTTTGGCCGGAAAGTGTTGACGGACGACTTCATCAACCGCGGCCTCGCTAGAGTCAGATCCGTCTACTGCCAGAAGTATTCTCATCGCTTTCTCTCAGTCTGTAATTGTGTCTGCAGGGAGGACGCTGCGCAGGACCAGATATTGCGAGTCGCTGCGAGTTTCAGGTGGCCGCGGTTTTACTCCTGTATTGCTGTGGGTCCTGATCGAACTTTGTCTTGCACCCCTGGCTGCAGAAGTGGTAGGTATTTCCTTGATGGGTGGATTGGAGTACGTGCGTTTGGTCATCGACCTTCATGCCGCAGACTGGATCAGTATGTGTCATTGCTTCATCTCCTCTCGAGTTGGAACTTCACGCTGGTTAGCTGGTTCACTCCTTCGGTAACGGGTATGGTCCGGGACTTTGATCGCTAAGCTCCTGCTTCGGTGTTGTTGGCGTACTGTTCCGGGTTTAGGTTGAATTTGGTCATGCATTCCTCGCCGTCGAAGTAATAAGTCGTGCCCTGATGCTCGGACAATCCGGCAGCGTCCTTTTCCTCCACCGGCATCCCGCAGACGGGTTCAATGTGTTGTGCCATTCGTTAGGCTCCCTTGAAGATGTCCGGCGAACTGCCGGGTTGTGGGTGGTTTTCGAGGTTGAGTTTGGGCGTCTCATCGTGGTTCACCGGATGTACCTCTGCCAACTCCCGTAGCGCTCGCGCAACGGTCCGCGCTTCAGGCTGAGGAAGATCACGAGCGCGCCCACGATCACGTCGCTCAATCTCGAGGCGGATGTTGCTCCGGCGAGGAGCCACGGTGCCGCGATCACCCAGGCGCCGAAAACGATGTTGACGAAGCGCATGGCACGGCCGACGTCGGCCAGCGCCATCACTGCGAAGGTAATGATCAGCGCGCCGATCACGTGGTTGCTGTGGGCGGCCTGGCCAGCGCTCCCGAGCACCGAGGGCGTCAACATGACCCAGGCGCCAACGCCGGCGCTGGCGAGCAGGTTCCATGGGAGGGCCATCCCCCAGACCATTGCCTTTGCGCTGACCACGTCGGGTCGCACCGGTGCGGCCTCGGGTGCCTCACGCAACGTCCCGCCTAGCCAGAACACGCGCCAGAACGGCTGCCCCTCCCGCCGGGCCTGGACGAGGAACTGGCACATGGCCACCACCTCATCGAGCGTGAACGGAATCATCACGAGCATTGCGGCGGCAGCGATGAGGCACGGCGTACACCAGTCACCAACCGCGAGCGGCTGGAGGATGATCAGCGTGATGCTGACGATGCCGAGGGGGACGACGAGGATCCCGAAGAACGTGACCATCCACGGCATCGTTCGCCAACGGCGCTTGTCGCCCATGAAGCCCATCAGGAACTCGATCATGTACGCGACGGCACCGAGTCCCGCGTCGGGGATGGGGAAGGCGCGCGAGACATCTGAGGTCAGCACTCGCTGTGTTCCGAGCCCGAAGAACGGGTCGGTGAGGGAGGCGATATGACCGAGCTGATAGGCCGTCATCTGCCGCGAGAGGAAGAAACCGACGAGCGCGAGCGCGATGATCGGCGCCCGCTGCGGCCAGCTCGACGGGTTGTAGGACCAACCCCGCGGCACGTCGGGGCCGGGCTCCATGCTCATTCCAGGCGCCATCGGCATCCCCGGCGCGAGGATCGCGAACACGATCACCAGCGCGCCGACGAGCGTGTCGTTGTTGTAGGCGGTCGCGGGCGCCCAGAAAACCAGTGGCGCGAAGAGTAGCCACACGCCGACCAGCGAGCTGGCCCACGGCGCCCACAGTTTCCAGAATGGCGGTCCCGCGAGCGACAACGCGGCCAGCAGGATGACCGAAGCGCCGCTTGCGACGTCGCTCACCTGGAGCGCAATGCGGCCGTATCCCATCGCGAGCGCGCTGGAGATGAGCCAGAGGCCCAGAGCCATGTTGGCGAAGTGCGGCCAGGACGGGCCCTGCGCGTGCGTCATCGCCATCGTCGCGGCGGCATCGTGCGGCTCTGTTCCGACACCGTGCGCCATCGCCCTCGGATGCTGTGGCCCTGACGGCACGCCGGCGTTCGCGTGCTGAGGACTTGCGGCACCTGTCGGAGCGGGTGGCTCGTGAACGTGCTCGGCCGGCGGCGCGGAGGGCCGCTCCTGCGGTGGCAATGACGCGGCAGCCGATTTCGACGTTCCGGCTGTCTTCTCCAGCTCGGACGAGAGCTCCAGATCATTCTCGCGGTACCAGCCAATCGGATCGGCCTTCAGCGCCGCCACCATCTTCGGCAACGTTTCGCGGAGCGAGCGCTTCGGCTCCCATTCGAGCAGGGTGCGGGCGCGCGTGATGTCGAGCGCATAGTGGTCGTTCGCGCGATCGATCATCCACGGCTTGACGAACGCCTCCTGTCCGGGGACGTGGTCGAGCGCCCAGGCGCCCGCCTTCGCGAGCGGCGCCAGCGCGCTGGGGATCGCGATGGTCTCCTCACTTTCGCCGTGGATCAGCCGCGCGATGGTGTGCTGCAGCTCGTCGTAGCTGAGCGCCTCCGGCTCGCCGAGGAGGATCGGGATCTCTGGAGGCAGCTGGGCGCGACGGTCCACGACTTTCTCGATGGCGTCCACCAGATCGTCCATGTGCAGGAAGGATTGACCGTGAGCCGTCGAGCCCGAGTACACGCGACTGGTGAGGTCACGCTCGTTGATGCGCTGGATCTGGTGCGCTAACGGGATGGAGTGGCCATCGTCGTCGTAGACCCCGGAGATGCGCAACAGCACGGCCGGGATGTCGCGTCGCTCGTCGTGGATGAGCTGCTCGGTCTTTACCTTCGACGCCGGGTATGCCCATGTCGCCTCGATCGGCCAGTCCTCGGTGATGAGCTCTCCGGGCTCTCCCGGCCGATGCACGAGCATCGTGCTGGAGAAGATGAACTGCTCTACCTGGAAGTCGAGCTCGCGCAGCCCGCGCAGCAGGCGGCCGGTGCCCTGGACGGTGATCTCTTCGTACTTTGAGCTCGGCTTGCCAAAGAAATCGTAGTAAGCGGCGAGATGGATCACCGACGCGACCTGTGCGCCGTGATGTTCACGGATGGTGCGCAGTCCGTCCAGCACGCTTTCGTCGGATGTGATTTCGACAGGGACGTATACGCAGCCTTGTTGCGGCGGACTGGGCGCCTTGCGGTCGAAGCCGACGATGTGCTCGAAGCGCCCGGCGAACCGGCGCATCACGGCGTCGCCAATCCGTCCGCTGGAACCGCTCACCAGGACGATCCCCCGTTTGGGCTTCATGGCCGCCATCACTTCGCCGCTCCGAACGTGATCCCGGTCGGTTCGTCACCCACTCTGAAGGTACGAGCCACCGTCTGGTCCATCACCTTGATCTCGGAAACCGTGTCCTCGAAGCGGTTGGAGACGAACACGCGGCTTCCGTCGCTGGTTGCGACGAGGCCGTGAGGACCACGCCCGGCCGGAATCGTCCGGATCACGCGGAGCGAGCCGGTGTCGATCACAGAAACGGTGTTCGCCGGTGCCTGGGCTGTCCCTTCGTTGGCGACGTAGACGTAGCGACCGTCGGG
>JANMSA010000588.1:0-5166 GCA_031388865.1 Acidobacteriota bacterium
TGTTCTTCCCAGAGCGGGCCACGAACAAGTCGCGCAGGACCTCCCCTCGAGAGCCTTCTCCCCCGCGCACGGGGGAGAAGGTGCCGAAGGCGGATGAGGGGCGCCCTCGAGCAGACGACAGTCGTGTCATTGGAAGCGTGAGTCGAGGGACCTGTGTGGGAGGGGCGACAGGCATGAGTATTTGATGCCCCTCCCCGCCCAGTCCCTCTGCTCACGCTCGGGATGACCTGGTTGGCGCCTTCGGATCGCTGACGCGAACACGCTGGGGGCCGATCGTGTCTCTGGGTGAGTCCTCCGGGCGAACGCCGCCTACGACAGAACCGCGTGCATGAGGTACTCGACGTTCCCTTCCGCGCCCTTGATCGGGCTTTCGATCACTACGCCCTGCACAACAAATCCCAGTTCGCCCGCAGTCTGGACGACCGCCTGCACGGCGGCCGTGCGCTTCGCCGCATCGCGGACGATCCCGCCTTTGCCCACCTCGTGCTTGCCCACCTCGAACTGAGGCTTGATCAACGCGACCAGCTCACCGCGCAGAAAGCCCGCGACCGCGGGGAGAATCAGCTTCAGGGGGATGAACGACACGTCGATGGAAACGAAGTCGAGCGGCTCGTCGAAATTCTCGGGCTGCAGATAGCGGGCGTTCACCTTCTCGCGGTTCACGACTCGAGGATCGTTGCGGAGCGAGGCGTCGAGCTGGCCGTAGCCGACGTCGATGGCGTACACCCTGGCCGCACCGTTCTTCAGCATCACGTCAGTGAAGCCGCCGGTGGACGCACCGATGTCCGCACACACCTTGCCCGCCACGTCGATCGAGAACTGCTTCAGAGCGTGTGCGAGCTTCATCCCGCCGCGGCCAACCCAGGGATGCTCCAGCTCCGCAATGCTCACGTCATCGCCGGCAGCGACGGTGGCGCCGGCCTTATCGATGAACAGGCCGTTGACCAGCACCCGCCGGGCCATGATCAGCGACTGCGCCTTCGAGCGCGTTTCGGTCAGTCCGCGCTCTACCACCGCGAGGTCGAGGCGCTGTCTCTTCATCGGATCACGGGCCTTGGGGGTCCCGCGCCGCTACCGGATCGCAACGACGTTGCGAATCGTTGAAGGCTGCTCCACCAGCCACTCCCGCACCCGCCGCGCGATCCCCTCAGCATGCAGGTCGTACTGCGCTCGCAGCACATCCTGCGTCCCGTGGTGAACGTACTCGTCCGGGATGCCGATGCGGTGGAAACGCACGTCGCGGATCCCCAGCGATTCGCACCGCTCCATGACCGCGGCGCCGAAACCGCCCGCCAGTGAACCTTCCTCGACGGTAATGACCGCTGAATAAGGCTTACAATATTTCTCGATTAATTCATCATCTAAAGGTTTAATGAATCGTGCGTTGATTACGGTGACGTGAATACTCTCTCTAGCGAGGGTCTCCGCCGCTTCCATCGCCGGGCGGACTTCGTTGCCGATGGCGATGATGGTCGCGTCCTCGCCCTCGCGCAGCACCTCGCCCTTGCCGATCGGCAACGAGCGCAGCTCCGCGTCCATGGGGACGCCAGCACCGTTGCCGCGCGGATAACGGACAGACGTCGGATGTCCGGTCTCGAACGCGGTCTTGACCATGTGCCGCAGCTCGTTCTCGTCCTTGGGTGCCATGCAGATCATGTTCGGGAAGATCCGCAGATAGGCCATGTCGTAAATGCCGTGGTGCGTCGGGCCGTCCGCCCCGGCGATGCCACCGCGGTCCAGCGCAAACACGACCGGCAGATCCATGATCGCCACGTCGTGGAAGACCTGATCGAACGCGCGCTGCAGGAACGTCGAATAGATCGCCGCAACCGGTTTCATCCCCTGCGTGGCCAGGCCGCCGCAGAACGTCACCGCATGCTCCTCGGCGATGCCAACGTCGAACATCCGCTCCGGGAACGCCTTTCCGAACCTGTCCAGACCCGTGCCATCAGGCATGGCCGCAGTGACGGCGATGATCTTCGGATCCGTCTTCGCGAGCTCGATCAGCGTGTCCGCAAAGATCGCCGTGTAGGTCGGCGGCTGCGGCTTGTCGCTCTTCTTTACCTCTCCCGAGGGGATGTCGAACGGCGACACCCCGTGCGACCAGATCGGCTTGTCTTCGGCGGGCGTGTAGCCTTTGCCCTTCTTCGTCATGACGTGGATCAGGACCGGCCCGTCGTAATCGCGGTTTCTTCGAACACCTGCAGCAGCGTGTCCTGATCGTGACCGTCGTAAGGGCCCAGGTACTTGAAGCCCAGCTCCTCGAACAGCGTGCCGGGCACGATCATGTTCTTGAGCACCTGCTCCATGTCGTGCGCGAGGCCGTGCAGCTTTCCGCCGATCAGCGGAACTCGGTCCATCACACCCTTCGCGAGATCCTTGGCCTGGTTGTAACGCTGTCCCTTGATGATCTGGTTGAGATAGCCCGACATCGCACCGACATTCGTCGAGATCGACATGTCGTTGTCGTTGAGGACGATCATCAGCCGCCGCTTGAGGTGACCAGCCTGGTTGAGCCCCTCCAGCGCGATGCCGCCGGACAGCGCTCCATCACCGATGACCGCAACTACGCGGTAGTTCTCTTTGCGGAGATCGCGCGCGACGGAGATGCCCACCGCTGCCGAGATGGAGGTCGAGGCGTGGCCCGCGTTGAAGACGTCGTATTCCGACTCTTCGCGCTTGCAGAACCCGGAGATCCCGTTGTGCTGGCGGATGGTGTGGAACGTGTCGCGCCGGCCCGTGATCAGCTTGTGCGGATAGGTCTGATGACCCGTGTCGAACACGATCTGATCGCGCGGTGTATCGAAGGAGTAGTGCAGCGCAAGCGTGAGCTCCACGATGCCCAGATTGCCTCCGAAGTGGCCGCCGATCCGCGAGACCACGTCGATGATCTGGTCGCGAATCTCCTGCGCAACCTGCGGAAGCTGCTTCCGATCCAGTTTCCGCAGTTCTCGCGGGGATTCGATCGAGTCGAGTAGTCTTGGCATCGTTTTAAGGTCCGGTACGCTCTCTACGGTCACTCTCTATGACCGGCGCTCGCAGATGTAACGTGCGATCGGGGCAAGGGTATTCACGGGGCCGGCGATCATAGCAGCCTCCCCCAGCGCTACCCCCAGCAACCGATCCACCTCCGCACGTGCAGCGTCCGCGCCCAGAAGCGCCGGCCACGTCAGCTTTCCCTGCGCAACATCTTTCCCCGCGGTCTTTCCAAGGGTCGCGGAGGACCCCTCGATGTCCAGCAGGTCGTCGACGATCTGGAAGGCCAGCCCCAGCGCTTCTGCATAACGTCGGAACGCCCCGAGCTGCTCGTCCGACGCTCCCCCCAGCAGCCCGCCGAGGACCACGGAGGCGGTGAACAGCTTGCCGGTCTTGTTCCGGTGGATGAACTCGAGCTCTCGGAGCAGAGAGAAGCGATCGCGGCTCACTTCCTGCGACCGCTCCGCGATGATGTCGGCCACCTGGCCCCCGATCATTCCTGTGGAATCGACCGCGCGGGCCACCTCGCCAATCGCCGCGAGCTGCCGTGTCGCCGGCACACCCTCCACCGGCCGCGCCAGCCACGCAAACGCCTCGGTGAGGAGAGCGTCGCCTACGAGAATGCCCATGGCCTCGCCATAGACGATGTGAGTCGTCTCCCTGCCGCGGCGCAGGTCATCGTTGTCGATCGCCGGCAGGTCGTCATGCACGAGCGAGTAGGTGTGGATCAGCTCCAGCGCGCAAAACGGGACGAGGAGCGGAGCGGCGGCGCCGAGCGGCGGCACTCCGACGGCTTCCGCCGCGGCGATCGCCAGGATCGGCCGGAGCCGTTTCCCGCCGCCGAGGACCGCGTAGCGCATCCCTTCGTGAATGCGGGGCGGGTGCGTCGTCACGGGAAGGAGGTGGGCCTCGAGCGTGCCTTCGACGAGCGCCCGCTTCTCAGTGAGGTAGTCGCTGAGATTCACTCCCGCGCTTCCTCGTCCTCGCCGGTCTGCTCATCCTCGAACGGCTGGGTGACCGGCTGCCCTTTCGCGTCCGCGAGAATGAGCTCGATCTTCTTCTCCACTTCGCTGAGCCTCTGGTGACAGAAACGCGAGAGATGAATCCCTTCCTCGAACAGCTGCAGCGACTCATCGAGCGGCAGCTCCTCCCCCTCGAGACGCTGCACGATCTTCTCGAGCTGCTGAAACGCTTTCTCGAACTCGTTGGGACGGGCGGGAGAGGACATGGGCCGGTTTATAGCATGGGGGAGGAGGGGGGCGGCGGGGGGCGGCGGGTCGAACGAGGGGGGAGAGCGAACGATGAACGATGAACGATGAACGATGAACAAAAGCCGGCGGCGTCCGTCGGAGACGGCGGGACGAACGACGACTGATGAACAACGCATACGGCCGCTATCCGTCGAGATGTCGCGTTTCAGTTTCTGTTCATCGTTCATCGTTCATCGTTCATCGTTCGTCCTGTACTCGTTCATCGTTCATCGTTCGTCCTGTACTCGTTCATCGTTCATCGTTCGTCCTGTACTCGTCATCGTTCAGGATCAGTCGTTTCCGGCCACAGGCTCTCCACGCCCAGAGTCCGCGAATCGACGGTGGCGTGCAGACGTCCCTTCTTCAGTTGCACTTCGATGGGCTCTCCGACCTGAACGTGGTTCGAGTCCAGGATCGGCTTGCGTCCGCGACGGTTGCGGGAGAACGCAATTGCATAGCCCCGCGACAGCACGGACAGCGGTGAGACCGCCTGCAACGTGGCCATGACCCCGCGCAGACGATCTCGATCGCGGATGATGCGGCCCGGGTATCTTGCCAGCGGCTCGTCGCACGCCTCGAGCCTGCGGCGCAGCGTTTTTGCTCGCGCGTCGAGCTGCCGGAAGAGCGCGACGCGACGTCGCTCCAGCCGTTCGCGAGCGAGCACTGTCCGCCTCACGACGATGCCCAGACGGTCGGACGACGCGAGATGACGGAGCTCGTGGCGATAGTTGCGTACCCGTGTTTCTACGACGTGCCGCACGCGCCTGCTCATGTGATCGAGCTGCGAGCAGATCTCGCTCTTCGCGCGGATCACGATCTCTGCGGCGGCGGACGGCGTGGCGGCGCGGAGATCTGCAACGAAATCGCAGATCGTAAAGTCCGTTTCATGGCCCACGCCCGAGATGGTGGGGATCTCGCACTCGGCGACCGCGCGCGCGAC
>JANMSA010000624.1:0-17793 GCA_031388865.1 Acidobacteriota bacterium
CACGCGCCGAAGCCGATCTCGCTCACGGTAATGTCGGTCTTGCCCAGCTTGCGGTAATGCACGGATGGCGATGTTACAGCACCGCTTGCTGGCACGGCAGATATGGACGTACTTTCGCGGCATACATACTTCGGAAATCAAAAGACCGTGAAGCGATACGCGTTCTCGCCTTCACGTTAGAAGCTCACTTGGGAAGATCATGAATCACGCGATTGGCACCTCAGTTCTGACGATGTTTTTCGTTTTCGGCTCTGACGGACGAGGTGCGGATGAGATCGCTGCGCATGAACGGAGTGCGAAGGTGCCGGCCACGCTGATGATCAAAGGGGGATCCCCCTTCTTCATCTCGCTGGCGTCAGTCACGACCCCTTCTGGAGTCGTCGATTGGAGTGCGGTGCCTGAAATTACACGGACTATCCTGCAAACCCGGGTTGCCGAAAAACAGCACCAGCGGGCCCAAAGTGACGGAAGCGTGGCGAAGGTCATGCACGACGAGCCTTGTAGCGTTCGCACGATCACGCCGCATCAGGTCGACAGCCGCTCGTGGTCGCAGTTGACCAGCAGCGCACCTGCGGCGTATCGCGGCAGGATTGTGGCGACCTCCCCGGGACTCTTTCCGCATTCCTCGTGGCCGGCAACCCTTCTCGCTGTCGAGATCACACAGGTCATTCGCGCCGCCCCGGGATATCCAGTGAGCGGGATCGTCTATGTGCAGACGTCAGCAATCGACGTTCTCTTTGGTGGTGAACGTTTTTGCAATGTTGGCCAGCATGATGGTTTTCAGCCCGAAGTCGGTGACGCGGTGCTGCTCTTCCCGGGTCGTGAACCCATCGACGATGCAGGAGTCGTGCTGCCAATCGCAGACGAGCGGATGATCTTCTCCCGGCGTGGCGCCATCAGGTTGCCGTTATCACTTGCGGGCGATGCGACGCTTCCGAAAACCGTCTCCCTCGACACCCTCACAAGCGACGCAGCGAAGGTACCGAGGGAACACTGATCACGAGGTGTCTACGGATGATCAATCCGGCTGGTGGCGTCTCACAAAATAGCTGTGAGTTCTTCGACGCACTGGGGCGCCGTTTGCTTCGCCGTAGCCCCTCGACGATGTCCCCCACATCGACTGCGAATGAGACAGCTCACAGCTACGGCGCTTTCGCTCCCTGAAACGTCACAACTTCAGCTGTCTCACTTCCTTGATCGCCGGCATCACCCGCAATGCGGTGAGCGCGTCGCTGCTCAGTGGGGAGTCGATGGTCACGATCGCCATCGCGGTACCGCCGCTGGCGTTGCGCGCGAGATTGTATTCGGCGATGTTCACCTCGTGGTCGCCGAGGGTCGTGCCGACGCGGCCGACGACGCCGGGGACGTCTTTGTTGAGGATGTAGAGGATGTGTCCTTCCGGCTGGAACTCCACACGGAAGTTGTTCACGGACACGATGCGCTGATTCTTCTCGTGGAAGACCGTACCGGACACACACGTCTCTTCTGTAGCGGACGACGCGCGCACCGTGATGAGATTCGCGTAGTCGCGCGGTGTCGGATGTGCCGTGGAGCTGATGGCGATGCCGCGTGTCTGCGCGATCTGCTGCGCGTTGACGAAGTTCACTGAATCTGCCAGGTGCGTTCGCAGCAGCCCTTTCAGCGAGGCGATGGAGAGGATCTTGGTCAGCCGCTCCTCAATGTCCCAGAGCTCGATCTCCGCGCGCTGCAGCGGGCCGTTCATGAGCTGCGCGGCGAACGCCCCGAGTTTCTCCGCAAGCTGGATCAGCGGCGCGGCATCCGCGTCGCCGACGCCCTCGAACGGAAGGTTGACGGCGGAGACGAAGATCGAGCCCCGCAACGCTTCGATCACCATCTTCGAGGTCTCGACCGCGACGCGGTCCTGCGCCTCGATCGTGTTCGCACCGATGTGCGGCGAGAGGATGATGTTCTTCGCCGTGACGAGCGGATGGTCAGCCCCGGGCGGCTCTTCGATATACACGTCGACGGCAGCGCCGCCGATCTTCCCGCTGTTCAATCCGTCGGCGAGCGCCTGCTCTTCGTAGATGCCGCCGCGCGCGATGTTCAGAGTGATCACGCCGCTCTTCATCTTCGCGATCTCGCCGGCGCCGATCATGCCGCGCGTCTCGTCGGTCAGTGGCGTGTGCACGGTGATCACGTCAGCCTGCGCGAGCAGCTGATCGAGGGTCACGCGCGCAGCACCCGTGCGCTCGAACACGGAGTCCGCGATGTACGGGTCGTACGCGATGACCCGCATGCCGAAGCCGCGCGCTCTGGCAGTGACGCGCGAGCCGATGCGTCCCAGCCCGATGATGCCGAGGGTTTTGCCATCGAGCTCGATGCCCATGAACTTCGACCGCGTCCACTCCCCCCGCTTCACGCTGGCATGCGCCTCGGGGATGTTCCGGCAGAGCGCGAGCAGCATGGCCATCGTGTGCTCGGTCGCCGACATGATGTTGGCCGTCGGCGCATTGATGACCAGGATGCCGCGCGCCGTGCAGGCGTCGACGTCCACGTTGTCGAGACCCACGCCGGCGCGGCCGATGATGCGCAGCCGCGGCCCGGTATTCACGAGCTCGGGGGTCACAGCCGTTCCGCTACGCGTGATCAGCGCATCGGTCTCGCGGACGGCAGCCAGCAGCTCCTCACCCTTGAGCCCTGGACGGTAGTCCAGCTCGACATCGTCTGCTGCGCGGAGAATCTCCAGCCCGGATTCGGCCAGTGTGTCGGTGACGAGGGCGCGGAACATGCGCCGAATACTACAATCGCCGGCGTTGAGACGCATCGCACTCCTGCTCCTGCTCCTGCCTGCGCTCGCTTGCGCTTCGACGCGAGGGGCCGAGGTGAGCACCGCGATGGCCGGCCTCATGAGTGCCCCGAACCAGTCAAAATTGAAAATTGAAAATGCAGACCCTCGAGAGTTGAACGGAGCGCCGCCCGAAGGGCGGTCTCTCTTTTCAATTTTCAATTTTCAATTTTCAATTTCATTTCACCGCGTCACGTCCCCGAGAGCGTCGAGCATCGCCTCGAGGTCTGCGAGAGGAATGTCTCCCATGTGGCCGATGCGGAAGGTCGTGTCCTTCCAGATGCCGTAGCCACCTCCGAGGGTATAGCCGCGTTTCTTCATCTCGGAACGGATCGTCTCGGAGGGAATGCCGGGCGCGATGGCGGTGACCGTCGGTGACGCGTGCGCGGGATCCGAGGCGAGCTTCGCGAAGCGCGTGATGCGCTTGTGGGTGAGGTCGCGCATGTTGCGGTGACGCTCGAACCGAGCTTCCAGCCCCTCGCCGCGAAGGATGTGCTCGAGCTGCAGGGCCAGAGCGTAGAAGTGCGGAATCGACGGCGTCGAGGGGACACTTCCCTCGTCCGCCTTCTCTTTGTAAGGGACGAAGTCAAAGTACGTTCCGCGGTAGGGCCGCTTCCTGGCGCGAGCGAGCGCTTGGTCTGACACGGCCACGACGGAAATCCCGGGCGGCAGGGCGATGCACTTCTGCACGCTGGCGAAGCAGACGTCGACACCCCACTCGTCGAACTTCACCGGAATGCCGCCCAGCGACGACACGCTGTCGACGAGTACCAGCGCGTCGGGCGCTTCGTCTCGCACGACGGCCGTGAGCGCAGGCACATCGTTCGTCACACCGGTGGAGGTCTCGTTATGCGTGATGGTGACCGCGTCGTAGTGCGCGCGTTGATGGCGGGCGAGGTGATTGCCGAGCAGCTCAGGATCGACGGCGTTGCCCCAGCCGGCGTCGAGGCGATCCACTTCGTAGCCGAGCGACTCCGCGATGTTGTACCAGCGCTCCGAGAACGCGCCGCAGGTCGTCACCAGCACGCGCCGCGCGACACAGTTCTCCAGCGCGGCCTGCATCACGCCCGTTCCCGACGAGGTCATCACGAAGGTCGACTGCGTGGTGGCGAAGAGCTCTTTGAGGCCGAGGAGAATGCTGTGGTAGAGGTCGAGGAACTCGGCACTGCGATGCCCGATCATCGGGCGCGTCATCTCCTGCAGGATCTCGGGACGCACCCAGGTGGGGCCGGGGACGAAGTAGCGCGCTGGCTCGGTCATGGCTCCAGAAGGTAAGGTAACACGGCCGAGAGGCTCGGTTCGCTGACGAAAATCAGGGCGCCGTCCTGAACCGTTGGCCGCGCGTGGACGCCGCCAAATCCGATGAACAGGGTGACCACGGGTTTCGTCTCCAGGTCGCTCGCGCCATCGCCGACAAAGGCAGAGTCTCCCTTCCCTCGCGAAAGGATCGCGCGCACGACGAGCTCTTTCCCGCCGTTGTGCGTGAGCAACGACCTGCGGTCGAAATTCGCGTAGTTTCCTTCGTCGTCGAACACGAGCGATACCGCGTGGACTGCGCGCTCGGCGATGCCGAGATGCTTTGCGAGCGGAGCGATCGCCTGCGCGATTCCAGCCGTGACGAGATGCACGTCCGCGCCGGCTGCCTGCAGTGTCGCAATCGTTTCTGCGGCGCCATCGACGAGCGAAGCGATGTACTGCTGCCCGAGCGCCTCGACCTCGGATCGCGTTGGGCGTATGAGATCCAGCCTCCGCGCATAAACCTCGTCGAGTGCGATCTCGCCGTTCATGGCCCTCTCCGTGAGGCTCACGATCTCCGGATCTCCGGCGGCGAGCACATCGATGCCTTCGATCGTGACCAGCGTCGAGTCGACGTCGAAGAAGACGAAGCGGTACTTCGAACGACTCATGCTGCCTCCCCTGCGACGATCCTGAGGATGTCGGAGAACCTTTCCATGAAGTGATCCGGTTCCGCGGCGGCGAGCTCCTCGGGCGTCGATGATCCGGTGGCCAGCACCGCCACGTCCACGCCGCTGTTGCGCGCCGCACGTACGTCCACCGGCATGTCGCCGACGAACAAGGCGTCCTCCGGAGCGCAGCGCACCGTGTCGAGCGCGAGGAGCACGTGGCGCGCGTCCGGCTTGCGCGCGCCCGCGAGATCCGGACCGACGATGCCTCCGAAAAAGCGCGACAGATCGAGGAAGTCGAGGATCTTTCTCGAGAACCCCGTCGGCTTGTTCGTGCAGACCGCCATCCTGACTCCCATTCCCTCGAGCTCCTCGAGTGTCGCATGCACGTGATCGAGCACGCGCGATGCGTCGCAGCAGACTTCGTCATAGCGTTGCTCGAACGCGCTCCGCGCGCTGTGCGGCACATCCGCACGCTCGAAAGCGCGCTCGAGCAGACGCTCGACACCGTCACCTACGAATGAGCGGATGCGATCCTCCGGCAGAGCCCCCAGACCTTCCGCCCGCCGGGCATGATTGACCGCCTCCGCGAGTGCCGAGTACGAGTCGACCAGCGTCCCGTCGAGGTCAAAGACCACAGCCTGGTAGCGAAGGAGGGTCATCGGGGCGATTCTATCTCCCGTCTGCGCGGGGGTTGTCGTTTGCAGCTCGCAGCTCGCAGCTCTCAGCTCTCAGGAGAACGAGGGGACGTGAGTCTCGGGGAAACGGGGGTGGGCTGACGGTCTCCCAGCCATTGCCCGCCGTCACCGCCAAACGCGTTTCCGTCTTCCTGAGAGCTGCGAGCTGCGAGCTGAGAGCTACAGACCGCCAACCGTTTCCCATTTGCCACCGCTCGCGGAATCTCCCTCCTCTATGCTGGCTTGTCCAAGCCATGTTGAAGATCGGTCTGTTCCTTCCCGCCCTCCTTCTCAGCCTCTCCGCGATGGCGCAGGATTCAGGGGGGCGTGTCGGAATTGCCCTGGAGACGCTCGGCGATACGGAGCAGGGCGTCGTCGTCCGGATGACGTTTCGCTTCAATACAGCGGTGGATGAGGAGCCTGAAGCCCGCGTCGCCCTGCAGGGCTCCCTGATGCAGCAGGGGAAGGTGCTTCGCAACTTCCGGTTCGTGCTGCCGGAGAAACGACCGACCGAGGTGCCCAGCATCCAGGTGCTTCCGGAGGGGGAGGTCTCCATCGAAGTGAAGATGCTGCTCGAGGGGGACAATCTTTCTGCGCCGCTCCTGCTCTCGCGATCCTCGCGGACGTTCACCATCGCCAGGACGAACAAGCCCTACGTTGCGGACGCAGGTGACGGAGCGGACGCGGTCTTCGCGGAGGGTCTTCTGCCGGAAGCGGTCGGTGCGGTGAAGATCCGTACGCCGCAGCGCGATGTCGCGCCGAATCTTTTCATCGTCAACGTGGATACGTTGCCGCCGGTTGCGCGCGTGGAGTTCTGGGTGGAAGGGAAGAAGGTCATCGCCCGCAACGCTCCCCCCTTCCGCGCGGAGCTCGACCTCGGCCGTTTGCCGAAGCGCGTGGAAGTGCGCGCGATCGGCTACGACAAACAGGGTCGCTACGTCGATGCGGATGCGTTCATCGTCAATGAGAGGGACACGCCGCTGGAGCTGAAGATCACCCGCACCGAGACGCCGGACGGTGTCTCGCATTTCAAGCTCAGCCTGCAGAATCCGAAAGGGACCGCCGTGCGCAGCGTCGTGTTCTATGCCGGCGACCAGAAGCTGCAGGAGTGGACTCGCCCCCCGTACGCCCTCGATCTGCCGACCTCGCGCCTGGCCGGCTTCCAGTTCGTGCGCGCGTCCGCCATCGACGAGACAGGCTACGAGGCCAGCGACCTCTTGTTCCTCGACGGGCAGCGCTTCGTCGAGGAGATAGACGTCAACGTGGTCGAACTGCCGGTCTCGGTCGCCGATCGTTCGGGGACGCCGGTGAGCAACCTCGAAGAGAAGAATTTCACGGTGCTGGAGGACGGCAAGCCGAAGAAGCTCTCGAGCTTCAGCTTCGCCGCGAACCTGCCGATCTCGGTCGGCGTTCTCCTCGATCACTCCGGCAGCATGGAGAAGCGGATGGAGACCGCGAAAGCGGCCGCCATCGAGTTCTTCCAGAAGATCGTCAAGAAAAACGACCGCGCCTTCATCGGGGCGTTCGCCGGGGATCCGGCGCGCAACGCGCCATTTGTATCCGAAGTGGCGACACTCGAGGCGCAGGTCCATGCGATTCCAAAGGCGGGCGGCGGGACCGCTCTGTACGACGCAATCGTCACAGGCCTTTATCGGTTCCGGAACGTGCAGGGACGACGTGCGCTGGTCATCATCACCGACGGTGAGGACACGACGTCGCGGCTCGGCTACAACGACATGCTCGCGTACGCGCGCTCTGCGCGGGTCCCGCTCTACTTCATCGGCGTCGGGTTCGCCCTGGGTGACGGCGGGATGAAGAACCTGGCGGCGGAAACGGGCGGCGTTGCGTACTTCATTCGGAACATCAATCAGCTCAGCGAGACGTACGCGCAACTGGAGAAGGAGCTCCGGTCGCAGTATCTTCTGACTTATCACACCGAGAGCTCGAAGAAGGATCAGACGTACCGTTCGATCGAGGTCAAGGTAAACCGTGCCGATGCGAGAGTTCGTACGATTCGCGGCTATATCCCTTAGTGCCGCGGCCCTGCCGCTTTTCGGGGCGGATCTGCGTCCGATGAAGGATCCGGCGAAGATCGCGGCGATCTTTCCCCTCTCCACCAAGGTGCGTACGGCGCGCGCGTGACCCCTCATGTGTTCGTCGTGGATGGAAGCGGCGCCGTGCGCTATCGCGGCTACGTGGACGACTCGGCGAAACCAGCCTAGCGCCAGACCACCGGCCTCACCGACGCGCTAGGTGCGATGCTCAACGGTCGCGAAGTCGCGACTGCGGACACACGCGCGTTCGGCTGCACGATCAAGTGGCATTAGGCCGTGGTCGGTTGTCGGTTGTCAGTTGTCTGGGCTGGCCGGTGAAGGGCATTTGACCTGTCATCCTGAGCCGCGTAGACGGCGAAGGATCCCCTGCCGACAGCACGCTGGTCGTTCAAGCGTGTCATTTCCTCATCGGCGCGCACGACACGTCAAATGTGAAAGCTGGGCATGACGGGCGGCCAGGCCACCCATCGCAGACAACTGACAACTGACAACCAATCACGAAGTCAACCGCACGTACGTGCTGCGCAGGATGGTCACCCTCTTCACATAGTTGCGGGTCTCGGGGAACGGGATCGACTCGAGGAGCACGTCCATCGGCCTGCGGGGTGCTGCGCGGCGCCACTTGAGCACGTTGCCCTGGCCGGCGTTGTACGACGCCACCGCCAGCGGGACCTGGCCCTTGAACATGTTGATGAGCATGCGCAGGTGGAAGGTCCCGATGCGGACGTTGACGTCGGGGTTCTCGAGGCGGGAGACGGCGAAGGGTATGCGCATTCGCGCAGCGTGCTCTTTCGCCGTCGGAGGCATGAGCTGCATCAGTCCCGTGGCGCCTACGCGAGACTTCGCTTTGGGGTTGTAGTAGCTCTCCTGCAGGATCAGGCCGCGCACCAGATTCGGGTCGACCTCATGCTTCTTCGCATGTTCCTCGATCTCCTCGCTGTAACGGAGGGGGTAGTACATGCGGAAGAAGTAGAGCGGTACGGTGTCCTGGTCGACCGTCGCCAGTTGCGGCCAGGCGCGTCGCAGTGTGGTGTACATCTGGAGCCGATTGCCCGTGGAGTGATGCACGTCTGCCATGATCGCGTTTGCCAGACGGCTGTTCCCGCGGCGCATGTTGCGCTGCGCCTCGACGAGCGCCTCGGGCATCGCGGAGAGAGCGGACAGCTCGTACGCGAGCTCCAGCTCGCGCGGCATTTCCTTCTCGGCGACTTCGCGCCAGTCCGCGCCCGTGCGTTTCAGCGGGTTGGTCTTGTCCTCGGTGCGCTTCGCTCCACGCGACACAGAGTGCTGCGCATAGAGATCTGCGTACGGTGCGGATGCGAGCTTCTGATAGATCGCCACCGCTTCCTTCTTCTGCCCCATCCGCTCGATCACACGCGCGAACCAGTATTCGGACTGCCGGCGCACATTTGGATGCGTGTAGGTGTCGGCGATGAAGCGGAACAGGCTCTTCGCGCCCACGAGGTCTCCGCGCACATACGCGGCCCATGCTTTGTCCCAGAAGTGCTGCAGCGCGGGATCCGCAGCCGGATCGAGCTTGACCAGCTGCGGGATGATCTCCTGGGCGTACCCGTCCTGGCTCTTCGCCGCGGCGCGTGTGACGAGTGTGTTCAGGACTTCAACGCGCAAGTCGTCATCGACGGGCAACGAGAGCAGGTCCTTCAGTCGCTCGCTGGAGAGGCGGTTGTACTCGTCCTTCTTGTTCTTCTTCGCCAGGTCGATGAGCTTCACCTGTCGGAAGACGATCTGGTACTTCGGTTTGGTCACGGTCTTCTTCTTCTTCCCTTTCCCAACGCGCTGCTTGATCGTGCCGACCTTCTTCCGCTCCTTCACCGTTTTGATCGTCTCCGGATTGATCGAAGACGCCACGATTGCGTAGTTGATCGATGCGTGGCGCAGGGCGGGGACGGCGTACTTGAAGTGTCCCGAGGTCAGCGGCTCGAGCACCTTGTTCGAGTCTTCGTACCGGCGGAGCCGCTGAAGGGTGATGCCGCGTTGAAGCTGTACGGTCGTGCGAAGCTGAGGCGCAGAGCGCTCGAGTGCGGAGAGCTCGTCGAGCGCGTCCTGTGGCTTTCCGCCGTTCATCAACGCCGTCGCACGAGTGAGACGCTCGGAAGGCGTGAGCGGCAGCGGCGCGGTGCTGGGCAATCCAGTGAGGGTGTACATCAGCAGGCGCGCGTCTTTCGCTTCTTTGGAAGCAGGACTCTCGATGAGGATTGCTCGCGCGTTGAACAATGCCGCGGAGACGTCCCCTGCTCGCAACCGCGCCCGTGCAGCGCCCCACCTTGCCCGGGCCTTGACGGCAGGAGCCTTGTCGCGCCTCGCGGTTGCCGCATAGACATCGGCGCTGTGAGGGAAGTCGCCGGCTTCGTCGTACAGCGCTGCGAGAGCAAAGGCGGCGTCGCTCGCATGAACCATCCGGGGCTCGCGCCGCCACAGTGCCGCCAGGGTGGCACGCCGGGCGACACCGTTCTGCGCAAGCTCGTAGGCACCGGCGAGGTAGTAGAGCCGGTACTCCTCAACCGCGCGCGAACCGAAGTTGAAGGAGGCGAGATGCTTCACCGCGTCTGCGCCGTCCTTGCGCTGCAGCGCGGCAACGCCCGCGGCGTAGACGTTGCGAAACTTCTGCAGATCCGGAGGCGCCTCCGCCTTAGCGGGGAGCTCCGGTTCCTCATGCGCGACGGTCTCCCTTCGCAGGTACGCGAAGGCGATCATTCCGCCGATGAGGAGCAGGGCGATGACACCGCCCAGGACCCAGGAACGCCTGCGAGGCTGAGGCACGGGAGGCGGACATTGCTAGGGAGCTGCCAGTTGCCTGAGTGGCAGTAGGCAGTAGGCAGCAGGCGGTATGCAGGAGGCAGTGGCAGTAGGCAGTCGGCGGTAGGCAGGAGACGGATACCCCTGGCTCTCCGCACCTTCTCGCAGGGGCTTCTCGCTCCTGCCTACTGCCTTGCCTATTGATCTAGAGCCCCAGCGCTGATGCGCGACCGTCGGCGAGGATGCGGACCAGCTCGTCGTAGAAGTAGTTGGACACCTTGCGCACCTCGTCGGGGATGCGCTCGTCGTACATCTGCCGGCTGCGATCGATGTCATCTTTCAACCGCTCGTACAGGTCGCTGTTGCGGCGGCCCTGATCGACCTTCGGCTCGTTGTAGAGCTTGATCTCCGACACCAGCAAGCGAGCGAAACGGCGCGCTTCGTCATGCTTCTTGCCGTCGTCGGTCTGCGGGCCCGCGGCCCCGGCGCGCGCGACGTTTGCCGGCGGAATGTACTGCGTCGACGGACGCGACTCATCCGCCGCGGGAGGGGTCGATGCCGGCGCAGCCGCAGGTGGAGGGACGTATGCTGAAGAAGGTGCCGCCGGAGGGGCGGGTTTCACCGGAGCCGGAGCGCCGAAGTCTTCGGCCGATGGAACATTGAAGTTCGGGCGCTGCGCCGCCATCAGCTCCCGCAGTTGGGTCGCGTTGATGGCAACTGTGCCGGTGTCCATCTGGGGAGGGCGTGGCGCGGCGGCAGGAGGAGGAGCCGGAGGTGCGGCAGTGGGCTCCGGCAGGTTCGGACGGAGTCCGCCGATCCTCGTCTCGTCGCCTGAGACCGTCGAAGCGGCGCCCTGGCCTGCGACGCTGAGGCTGGGCGAGGGGATCTTCTTGCGGATCGTGAGGGTGTCCACGAGGAGTCCGGTCGTGAACACGAGGAGCTCGATGGCGTCGGTGTCGAACTTCTGCGCGTCGTCGCCGACGACATCGACATAGACGGCGGCGGCCACCTTGTCCTTGATCACCATCGGCACGAGGATGGCGCGGTCGGAAGCGTTGACGCCGAGGCGGGTGGAGAGGTTGGCGCCGTCCCAGGCGACGACCTGCTCGTTGCGCAGGACGCGATCGAGCTCCGGGATCAGCCCCGGGGCCGCGTTGAAGCGCTTGACCATGTCGTCATTTCCGCCATGGGCGGAGAAGCCGATCCCTTTCCAGCCGCTGAACGTTTCGCCTCGCAGGATGAGCAGTGCCGCGCGCGACCCGAACTCGAGGCTCTGCTCGAGCAGCGAGTTCAGGACGTCCACCTGCGACTTGCCGCGCTCGATGGCCTGCACCGCGCCTTTCACGCGCGTCGCGCCGCCGAAGGCCGGGGCCGCGGCGGCGGCTGGCGGGACGTCCGCCGAGAGGGAGTCCTCCAGCTCGGTCACAGACTTCCGAATGTGCGGAAGGAATGTTATGGAGTTGACATCTGCCTGTACGCTCTGGAGGGCGGCCTTGAGCTGCTGGTCGACCGCGACACGCACATCTTCGATGGACGAGCGGATCTCGCTGACCATCTTCTCGATCGACTCGCGTACATGCGTGTCGATGGAGCTCGCAACTTCCTCGCCCCTCACAGGCATGAACCCCTCCGCCTCGTATGAGTTGACACGCATCCCCACCGGCGTGCAACCGAGCGGCGATTATCGGCTCGGCTCTCTCACGCTGTCAAGGAAGCGGACCCTCGTGCTACCTTAACCCGAAGATGCGGTTTTCAACACTCTTCGTGGCCGTTTCGCTGCTGCTGTCCATCGCCTGCACGGACAACGATGCGCAGAAGGACCATCAGGCAGAGTGGCGGGACGTGCTTCGCCACAAGCACGCCGCCGCATCCGTCAGCGCCTCACCACAGCAAAAGCAGCTCTACGCGGACTCGGTTCGCGCCTTCATGGAGAAGCACCCGGAGCACAGTCGCGCGCGTGAGGTCTGGCACCGGCTGCAACTGGAGTTCGCCGATGATCTCGCCTCCATCGGACGCCACCAGGACGCGATCCGTTTCTATCGCGCCGTCCTGACGCGCGATCCAGCCAACCGCCACGCCAGCCGCGGTCTTGCCTCGGCGGTGGAACGCCTCGCGGTGTCCCGGGAAAAGCTTCTCGCCCTCGCCAAAGGCATGAGTCATCGCGAAGTCTCCTCGCTCCTCGGAAGACCGATGCCTGGGTGGACGGCGACCAACAAACGGGCCGAGGCAAAGTTTGAGGCGTGGTACTACCGGACTCGCGGCGGAGGCGTGGCCGGAGTGTATTTCCGCGACGGCAAGGTCTTTGCGGCTGAGGAAACTTCGGACGCGAAGCTCGGGCGGCTCGGTTCCTGAAATCGGGCTCGACCAGCGCGCGTTGCAAGGACGAGAGAGACTCCATGCCGATCTACGAATATCAGTGTCTGCAGTGCAACGAAAAGCACGAGATCATCCAGCGATACTCGGAAACCCCGCTCGAGCACTGTCCGAAGTGCGGCGGCGAGATGAAGAAGCTGATCTCCTCACCGGCCATCCAGTTCAAAGGTTCGGGGTTCTACAAGACGGACTACCCGAGCGCCAGTGCCGGCTCCAAGTCGTCCGAGTCACAGTCGGATTCGAAGAGCGAGAGCAAGGGTGAGGCTTCGGCAAAATCTGAGAAGATGTCCGAGTCGAAGTCCGAGTCGAAGTCCGAGTCGAGGTCCGAAACAAAGCCCGACTCGAAGCCTGAGTCGAGATCCGAAACAAAGTCTGAGTCGAAGCCGGAGACAAAGTCCACAACGAAGGCGAGCGAGTAACGCAGATGCAGTGGGGGCTCGACACGACCATGGGGAAGGCCAGAGACTTCAAGAAGCGCGCGGACTCGATGCTCGAGGAGCTCTTCCGGTCCATGTTCGAAGAGATCGACGTCGACAAGTTGCGCAAGGAAGTCGATGCGCTGGCGGCGCGCACGCCGGACTTCGCGCCCGCCAGCCACGCGCGGATGCTCACGCGCCGCACCGCGATCCGCTGTGCGGCCGCCGGCGCCGTCACAGGCCTGCCGTTCGGCATCGCCGCTCTGGGCACGCTCAGCGCCGATGTCGCCTACCTCGTCTACCAGCAGTTCCGCCTGATCCTCGGCATCGCCATCATCTACGGGCATGAGCCCACGGGACGGGAGCGATTCACCGAGGCGCTGTCGTGCCTGGCGTACGGATCGGGCGTGGGCGTTGGCAAGCACGGGATCGCCACTGTGCTCGGTGCTGCGGCGCTTCCGGGCGGGTTGATCGCGGAGCAGATCGGTGCGCGCGTCGTGCGCGACCGGCTCACGAAGATGATTCCGTTCGTCGGGGTGCTCTCCGGCGGCGCGCTCAACTACGCGGCCGTGTACGCCGTCGCGCGCAGTGCGATCCGCCACTACCAGACGCGAGTCGATCCGATCCTCGCGGATGAGATCTGGTCTGAAGGCGACCGCGAGCACGCCTGAATTGGCTGGCGGTTGACGGTTGACGGTTGGCGGGAGACGCCGGCGCACCGTGCGGAATCGAAGACCGGCTCGCAAGATGATTCCGTTCGTCGGCGTGCTCTCCGGCGGCGAAACCGTGCAAAACCGAGCGTTCCCCGGCCAACCGCCACCCGCCAACCGCAAGCGCGAACGTTGGAATTCACCCTCACAGAGCGCGGTTTGCGGCCAGTGACCACGATGCCGAAATTCGAACTGGAGTCACAGACAGAATCAGGAGATGAGTCCGCCTTCTTTGAGCGCCGTCGCCTCCGTCGTGTTCGGATGATCGTGGAGCTCACGCTGAACCTCATCAGCAGTGACCGCACCGCATCGCATCGTGAGGCCCGCTGTCTCGTCGATTGCGCGCGCAAAGCCATCCTCGAGCTCTTCCCCGGGTTCGAAGACCGTTACCAGCGCATCGTGCAGCCGCATTTTGACCGGGTGCTGCAGCATCGCTGGCCGAACGAAGAACTGCGCTTCAGCGACCCGCGCGAACTGGTGAACTGACCTCGCTCCCTGGCGGCTCTTGTTCTCGGTTGTCAGTGGTCGGTTGTCTGCGACTCGCGGCCTGGACGTCAGTTTTCTGTGCGCCTGCAGTGCGAGGTCTCACAGACAACCGACAACTGATCACCGACAACGCCTGGCTTCCGCCAACGCCAACCGCCATCACCGCGCCGGACCGATCTCCCATCGTTCGATTCCCGGGAAAGCGGCGCGACGCGCGAATATCATCGCCGCATCGTCTTTCGCGATGAGCGCCCATCGGGCGCGCGGCCAGTAGGCGAGCGACGCATCCATCGGGGTCGATTTTCCCGTGCGTGCATCGATCACGTTGAGAGGTGAGCGGTACTCTTCTACCGCCAGGTCGATCCTGTATTTTGTCAGCAGCGCGATCCACTTGCGCTGATCTTCGCGCGCGGCCTGCCACTCCGGGATGAAGGCGCGATAGAGCTCGTTGCGGCCGTCTGTGAGCACTCGCCGCTGGGGATAGAACGACCAGATCAGAAACCCGCCGAACTGATCGGCGTTGTAGAGGTTCCCCTGAAGACCCGTCGCACGCAGCCGCGCCACCGCCGCGACCGGAAAGCGCTCCGGGGCGACGCCGCTGCGATGATCCGTCGTCATCGCCACGATCGCGATCGCGACGGCGGTACCAGCGTACGCAACGATGGCGCGCAGCCGCGGCATCGGGTTGGGGATCTGGATCAGAATCGGGAACGCTGCGAAAAACAGAGGTTGATTGCGGATGTGCCGGATGGCCAGCGCCGCAAACAACGTCAGGAGTGCGGCGCGCCACCAGTCTCGCCTGGGCTCGATGGCAAACAGTGCAATGGCAATGACCATCGCCACGTAGAGGATCGGGAACTGCCTGGGCGTGCTGGGCAGCCACTCCGCATTGACAAATGCTCCGCTCTGAACGAAGGCCGTGAGACGCAGCGGCGCCACAATGCCTTTCCATCCGTAAGGATTCGCGAAGAGTGCAAGCGCACACACCATCGCGCCCCGCCAGCTCCGGCGGGCTCCGACGAGCGGCGCGAGCAACGCGGATGGATGCACGTTCATCCACAACACCGTCAGCGCTGCGCGCGCGGTAAGCGACCGGAACGTCAGCATCAGCACCACCATCAGCGCAGCGACACCAGAAGGACGCAGGTCGAGAACGGCCATTGCGCCTGCGAACCCGATCGCGCTTGCGAGGAGCGCTCCGTGCGTCCCTGATTCGCGTCGTGACGCGACGAACGCGATGGTGAAGATCAGCGCGGCCAGAGCGCTGCGTACGACCGAAAGCCCGGCCACGCCCACGGCGGCATGCATCCCGTACAGCGCGATCTCATACAGCCACTCGCCGTCGATCCACTCGCTCTTCTCGCTCGCCAGGGCAAACGGATCGACGGCAGGAAGGGCCCGGTGCTCCACGATCCAGCGGCCCGTCGCAAGCTGCCAGAACAGGTCGTAGCTGCGGATCGTGCCGAATGCGGCCAGCGCGAAGACAAAGAAGAGTCCCAGGGGGACGAGTTTTCGCCGCGTTGGGTCTTCGAGTCTTCGAGTCTTCGAGTCTTCGAGGAGCATCACCCCCCAAGGCTACGCGAGTTGGCTCCGTTCCACGCGAGACTCGCCCATTCGTCACGTGGTCGAACCAGCCGTCGCGGCCTAGGTCTTCAAGTCTTCGAGTCCTCGAGTCTTCGAGTCTTCAAGTCTTCGAGTCTTCAAGTCTTCGAGTCTTCAAGTCTTCGAGTCGTCAAGGAGCATGAACCCAAGGCTAACCCGAGCCGCTCTGTTCCACGCGAGACTCACCCATTCGTCACACGTGGTCGAACCAGCCGTCGAGTCTTCGAGTCTTCGAGTCTTCAAGTCTTCGAGTCGTCGAGGAGCATGACCTAAGGCGACCTTTCGCGGGTTCTTTCCACTCGAAGACTCGAAGACTCGAAGGCTCGAAGACTCGAAGGCTCGAAGACTCGAAGGCTCGAAGGCTCGAAGGCTCGAAGACTCGAAGGCTCGAAGACTCGAAGGCTCGAAGACTCGAAGACTCGAAGACTCGAAGACCGAAAGGCTCGAAGGCCAGAAGACTCGTTACCGCACGTCGTCGAGGCGCGCCAGCTCCACGTCGCCGTTCACGGTCACGATCTTCAGTTCGTGTTTGCCGCCGTTGACCTCGCCGGACACACGGCGGCTGCCGGGGTTGGAGTGAATGCTCAGCGGGAACGAGGCCTCGAAGTCGCCGTTGACCTGCGAGAGATTCACCGTGAACGATGCGGTCTGCGGGAGGGTGGCGGTCACGCCCCCGTTCACGGTCTTGAACTGCGCGCCCTGGAAGTCGCTGGTGAACTTCGCCCTCACCCTCCCGTTCACGGTCGAGGCCTGCAAGCCATGGGAGCCGGCAGTCTCGATGTCGATCGAGCCATTCACGGTGGATGCGTGGGTTTCGCCGTCGATGCCGCGCGTGGCGATGCGGCCATTGACGGTCGTCACCGCGAGCGACACGGTCGGGGGCATTTTCAGCACGTAGTCGATCTGGAGGTCGTCGTCCGCGAAGATCATCCCCCAGTCCCACCCCTTGCGCCGGATCTCCTTCCGCCCGATGTGGAGCGTATTGCCCGCAAGGGTGGTCTCGAAGAGGCCATCGTTCTCCACCCCCTTTTTCACCTCGAGGTCGCCTTTGGCCGTGGCCAGCAGCGAAATCTCGTTCGTGGCCGAAGCCTCGATGGTGATGCTGCCGTCGACCTCGAAAACCTTGACCTCCTGGATCGCGGAAGCCGGCCAGTTGCGGGTGATGGTGGCGTGCGTGCCGTGGGAGTCGCGTCGCTCGGTCTTACAGCCGGCGGCGACGAGCGCCACGGCCAGCATCAGGGTATAAAGGCTACGGGTCTTTCTCGTCATACGGCACCTGCTTCACCTGCATCCGCAGTTCGTGGTACGAGAGTCAGCAGTAGAGGTTTCATGACGGACAGCTCCCAGACCAAGCTCCTCAGGATCGCCGCCTTTCTCGTGGATGCGCTCTGGATCTCCATTCTGCTGGTCCTCCCGGCCTCCGCAGTCAGCTACGGGATGACCTGGAGCGGCTCGCCGAGAGGCATCCAGATGGTCTGGTGGGCCGCTCTGGGCGTGCTCATGCTGGCCATGCTCTTCCGCGACGGCTTCCGCGGCCGTTCCCTCGGAAAACAGCTCCTTGGCCTGCGCCTGGTCACGCCTCGCGGCGACGGCTGCGGCTATTTCCGCTCCCTCATCCGAAACATCCCCCTGGTGATCCCCGTCTGGAATCTTCTGGAGTTGGTCCTGGTGCTCGCGGGCAAACGCCGCACCGGAGACCGCATCGCGCGGACGAGCGTCACCGAGGAGTGAGGGGGCGGGGACGAACGATGAACGATGAACGATGAACGATGAACGGAGGCATCAAGCTGGGCACAGGCGGTCTGTCGCGCGCTTACCGCGACACGGCCGCGGCGACGCTGAGCACCGCGAACGTCGTCGACCGTTACGTGTACGAGCGAATCCGGGGAATCATGAACGATGAACGTCACCGAGCCGGCGAGGTGTCGTTCATCGTTCATCGTTCATCGTTCATCGTTCATCGTTCATCGTTCATCGTTCATCGGAATGCCGAGACGTTGCGATTGTC
>JANMSA010000632.1:0-2419 GCA_031388865.1 Acidobacteriota bacterium
CCGATCGCGAAGATCGTCAAGCATCTGCACGAATCGTGCGGCGGCCGGATCGATCTCGCGATCCTCACGCACGAGCATCAAGACCACTTGAACGGGATCTGGAGCAAGAACGATCAGTTCTTCGCGCCGTTCGACATCCAGGAAGTCTGGGTGGCGTGGACCGAAGATCCCGACAACGATCTGGCCAACCAGCTACGCAAGCGCCACAAAGACCAACTGCTCGGTATTCTCGCGGCGCGTCGCGAGCTCTCGGCCGCCGTTGGTGAGAACTCCGCCGTCCATCGTATCGACCAGCTCCTGAGCCTGGAGCTCGGCGGCGGATCCGAGACTGACACGCTGGATGAGCTGTTTGCCGCAGCCGGGAATCCCGACAACTCGGTCAACAAGCAGAGTCTCAAGCTAATCAAAGACAAGGGCGCGGCCAATCGCGGCTGCTTCTTCCTGACTCCGGGTGGGACGCCGATCGAGCTCGAGGGCAGCGCCGGGGTGCGGGCGTTCATTCTTGGCCCTCCGGAGAGCGCCGAGCTGATCGCCGACGAAGATCCGCATGGTGACGAAGGGTTCCCGCGCGATCACTCGTTCTCGTTCGCCGACGCCGCCCGCACCGCGGGTGGCGAGCGGGTCTCGCCGTTCAGGCGTCAGCACTGCGTGCCCATCAACGATGCGCTCGACGATGGCGGATCGTTCTTCAGTCAGCACTATGGAAAGAACGGCGCAGGACAGGACGACACCGATGGCGGCCAGGTGCCAGGCAATGCGCCGTTTCGAAGAATAGACGACGACTGGTTGTATTCCGCTGAGACCCTGGCGCTCAAGCTGAATGAAGGCATCAACAACACCAGCCTGGTGGTCGCGTTCGAGTTGCCCAAGTCCAGGAAGGTGTTGTTCTTCGCCGCGGATGCGCAGCGCGGCAACTGGTTCTCCTGGAAGGACGTGACGTTCCAGGATGAGGGCGAGACGGTGACTGCGCGTGACCTGCTCGCGCGTACCGTGCTGTATAAGGTCGGCCACCACGGCAGCCACAATGCGACGCTCTCGGGCAAAGCCACCGACAGCTACGCCAACCTCGCCTGGATGGGGCATGGCCCGCATGCCGCCGAGTTCACCGCGATGATTACGGCGGTGAACGAGTGGGCAATGACCGTAAACAAACCGCCGTGGGTGCATCCGCTCCCGTCGATCAAGACCGCCCTCCGCCGCAAAGCGCAGGGTCGCGTGCTGCAGACCGACGAGAACAAGCCGCGCAAGCCAACCAGTGTGTCGGCCGGAGAATGGAAGCGGTTCACGGACCGGCTGGTGACTGACGACCTCTTTTTCGATTTGGCGAACGAAGACGAGGGCTAGTCCTGCTTTTCTAACCTGCTGTTATGTCGCGCGGCCGCGGGCTAGGATGTTGCTCTCGTTATGACGGGCCGCGAGTGTTACCACTGCAAGCAGTGGATCGAACCGGGCGAGGCGCACGACTGCTGGACGACCACGGAAGCGGCGCTGACGCAGGACTTGTCGGAGGAGCTACGCGACGCGTGGCAGCGGCTGCGCGAAGCCGCCGTGGAGCTGGGCGGGCAGCGCATCTATGCTTCCGGCAGCTGCATCATGTTCTCGCGCGAGGTGTGTCACTTCTTCGTGCGGCCCAAGCGCAGTTATCTCGAGCTGTGCCTCATCCTGGCGCGGGCGGTGAAGGCGCCGCAGGTCCGCCGCGTCGAGCCGAAGTCGAAGAGCAAGTTCGCCAACCTTGTTCCAATCCGTCACCGCGACGAGGTCGAGCAGCCGATCACCGACTGGATGCGCGAGGCCTACAAGCTACAGGACGTTCTGGCGGCAAAGCAGCACTCCAAGGGCGCGAAACCCAGGCCCAAGATGAGAACGAAAGCGAAAGCCGCAACCAAGGCCAAGCCGAAGAAGAAAGAGCGATAGGGAAACATTCCTCGCGATCTCTGGGCGCATCAGGCACCATATCGTCGGTCAGCGCACTCTAATACTGCACTATGAAACGAGCGTTCGCTGCAATGGCCTTGGTGCTCGCTTCGGTCGCCTGGTTGCAGGCCCAGACGCAGCCTGACTTCGCCGTGGCCCGCGCGGTTGAACCGCCGGTGATAGACGGCGCGCTGGATGATGAGGTTTGGAAACGGGAAGCACTGCCACTCGGGGAGTGGCTCTCGTATCAACCCAACCGCGGTGACAAGATGCCGGCGGAGCTGCGCACCGAAGTCAAGATCGCGTACGACGACCGCAACCTCTATCTCGCCATTCACTGCTTCGATAACGAGCCCGCCAAAATCCGCACCACGATCAGCAAACGCGACAGCGCCTTCAACGACGACTGGATCGCGATGAGCCTCGACTCGGCGGGCACCGGCCAGGCCGCCTATCACTTGTTCGTCAACCCGAGCGGCGTGCAGATGGACGCGCTCAATACCAC
>JANMSA010000559.1:0-9134 GCA_031388865.1 Acidobacteriota bacterium
TCATCGACGAGATCCACCGTCTCCCTGCCATCGTGGAGGAAGTCCTGTACTCCGCGATGGAGGATTTTCATGTCGATGTGGTGATCGGTCAGGGCCCGGCCGCGCGCACGCTCAAAGTCGACCTGCCTCGCTTCACGCTGGTCGGTGCGACCACGCGGGCGGGGCTGCTCACCGCTCCCCTACGCGCGCGTTTCGGCATCGTGCACCGTCTCGACTTCTACGATGCCGATTCGCTGACGATCATCGTGCGCCGCTCGGCGGACATCCTGGGCATTCCCACCGAGCGCGAAGCCGCCGTGGAGATCGCGCGGCGCGCACGGGGAACACCCCGCATCGCCAACCGTCTTCTGCGCCGCGTGCGCGATTTCGCGGAAGTGCGCCATGAAGGACGCGTCGACATCGGCATCGCCCGCGAGGCCCTGAAGATGCTCGAGGTCGACGACTACGGTCTCGACGAGATCGATCGCAAGCTGCTCACCACGGTGATCGAACGTTTCCACGGCGGCCCCGTCGGGGTGAACGCGCTCGCGTCCTCCATCGGCGAAGATCGCGGCACGATCGAAGACCTCTACGAGCCGTACCTGATCCAGATCGGCTTCCTGCTGCGCACACCCCGCGGCCGCGTCGCCAGCCGCACCGCCTACGAACACCTTGGCTACCCGATCACCGCCGCCCGCCACCAGCACGATCTGTTTTGAGGGGGGCCGAGGGCCGAGGGGCTAAGGGCCGAGGGAGAACGCGCGCGCGGCACTTGCGGCCCTTCCCTCGGCCCTTGCTATTGAGGCTGCGGGGTCACGGTCGTGATGTGCTGCGTCGTGTTGTTGGTGACTGCGACGAAGGCCCAGATGTCTGACGCCGGCACGATGCCGCGCGGGCCCGGGTTGTAGATGGTCACCTTCAACTCCCCCGCGCCTGCCGGAAAAGCGGCGAACTCCACATATCCAGGATGTGTGCGAGAGCTGCCCGGGACATTCACCGAATGATCCGTTGTCCCGGCCGCGCTCTCGATCGAGACAACGAGCCCGGCGCCGTACTCGCCCGCTCCGTAGATGCGCAGCGTCTTGCGGAAGCGCGGGTCCGCCGGGATGCCGACCAGCACGAGGCGTTCGGTGGAGCTGAAGAAGTCCTGTTCGCGCACGATCGGGATCTCGGTCCCGAAGTTCTCGCTGGAACGTGAACTGTCGTACGCGCGGAGATTCATGGCCACGCGTCCTTCTTCGTCCCTCGGGACGTACAGGAACTGCCCGGGCGTTCCGTTCGGCTTGATCTCCGTACGATCGACATCCGGGGCACCGGTCACCAGTTCGTAGGCGGTATCCGGTCCTTCGACGCAGCCAAAGAGGCACTGCCGCGCCAGCCCGTAGATCCACGCTGAGCTGCCGCTTGCGAGCGTCGCATTGAAGTCCGTGCGGAACTCGGATCCGAACGCTCCCCGGATCGGCGGCGTGAACACCGGGAGGAGCAGGCGCTCGAACACTTCCTCCGCGTTATTCGCGTACGTGAAGGTGAGACCGGTGTCCACGGTTGCCCCGAAGATCCAGAGCTTTACGGGAACGGTTCGCTCGGTGGTGCCGGGCAACTGCGCCGGAGTCGTGACAGTCAGAGTGGTCGCGTCGACCCGTGTCGCGGGAACGACGATCGTTCCGAAGTACACGGACGTGGCGACCGCAGCGTTCGGAGCCTGCAGCGTGACCTGCGTTCCTCCTGCGGCGCTGCCGCTTCGGGGCGACATCGTGTACGCCGGCGACTGGGCGCCTGAGGTGAGTGCCAGCGTGAACGACAGCAGTGCGGCGAACAGCAATCGATTGCGCATGAAGGCGAGTCCTTATGGTTGCGGCGTGATCGTCGTGATGTGCTGGGTGTCGTTGTTCGTCACGACAGACGAACGCCCAGACGCTGCTCAGTCTTTCCTGAAGTGCGCCCCCGTTGAGCGCGGATTCCGGATCGCCGCCAGCGCCACGATCGCTGCCATCTGCTGGCCGTGGAACAGCTCCACGATCGACTTCGAGATCATCGACTCGTGGTAGTACTTCGTGAGGCGCGTGCCGAGGTGGTGCATGTCGGCAAGCGCGCGCTTGAGTCGCTCGTACGTGCGCACGATGCCGACGTAGTTCCACATCGTGTGCTGGATGATCGTCCAGTCCTGGAGGATGAGCGCAGGATCGCCGAGGTTCTCGGAGCCGGGCGGCCGCCAGTCGGGGACGGAGCCGAGGAACGCGTCCGGGATCGAGCCACGTCCCGGTTCCAGCGAAGAAAACGCGCGCACCACTGAGGCCGACGCGCTCGAGGATGCCGTCGTGAGCTTCTGGCGGATCGAATGGCCCGCGAAATACCCCCAGGTGAGTCCTTCCAGCAGCGAAGTGGACGCCAGGCGGTTCGCGCCATGGACGCCGGTGCATGAGGTCTCGCCGATCGCGTACAGCCGCGAGAGCGTCGTCTCGCCGGAGGTGTTCACGAGCACGCCGCCGCAGAAATAGTGCGCGGCCGGCACGACCGGGATCGGGTCGCGCTCGATGTCCACGCCCATCTCCATGCAGGCGCTGCGGATATTCGGGAAGCGCTCCGCGATCGGCTGCGGCCCGTGGTAGAAGTTTGCCAGATCGAGATAGACGAACTCCTCTTTGTTGCGCGTCATCTCCTCGACGATCGCGCGAGCGACCACATCACGCGGGGCGAGGTCCTTCAGTTCCGGTGAGTACTTCTCCATGAAGTACTCGCCCTTCTGATTGCGCAGCCGGGCTCCTTCTCCACGCAGCGCCTCCGAGATCAACCAGTGGTTGGCCTTCTTATCCGCCAGTGCCGTCGGATGGAACTGCACGTACTCCGCGTTGACGATGCGCGCGCCGGCGCGGCTGGCCATGACCACTCCATCGCCGAGGGAGTTGCGGGTGTTCGTGGTGTGCAGGTAGATCTGCCCGATGCCGCCCGTCGCCAGGATCGTAAAGTCCGAGAAAACGGTGTAGACCTCGTTCGTGCGGTTGTCGAGCAGGTATGCGCCCATGCACTCGTTCGTGAGTCGATAGCGCACCTGCATGTCCAGCGGATGATGGTGCGTGGTGAGGAGGTCGATCGCCGTGACGTCGGTGGCGATGGTGATGTTCGGTTCAGCCTTGACCCTCTGAAGCAGCGACGTCTCGATCGCGCGTCCGGTGGCGTCTCCCACATGGATGATCCGCGGGACGGAGTGCGCTCCTTCCTGCGTCAGATCGAGCTCCCCCTCGTGCGTGGTGTTGAAGGGGATGTGCACGTTCTCCAAGAGGAGCCGCTTCACCACCTTCGGCCCCTCGGTCGCCAGAAAGTGCACCGCGTCTTCGTTCGAGAGCCCCGCACCGGCGCGGACGATGTCGGCGATCAGCTTCGCGGGCGAGTCATCCTCACCCTGGTAGATGATCCCCCCCTGAGCGAGCCCGGTGTTGCAGTCCGCCGGATCAGTGGCCTTCGTCACCAGCAGCACGCGAATGCCTGCGGCGGCCAGCGTGAAGGCGGCCGTCAACCCGGCGATGCCCGTACCGATGATGAGAGCAGGGTAGTGAGCGCGGTTCTGGAGGGTCATTGGCCGCTTTGCGGGATTGAGGATTGAGGATTGAGAATTGAGGATGGAGGACGCGAGTCTTTCACGCCATCCGCCGTCGTCATCGTACAGTTCACAATCCTCAATCCTCAATCCTCGATCCCGTCACGCCGCCGTCTGCGCGAAGCCGGTGATCACGTACGACCCCGACTTTGCGTCTTTTTTGATCTTGATGATGTTGTTGGTCTGCGCGTCTTCGAGCAGGTCGCTGAAGGTGTTGTAGCCGTAGTACTCCTCGTTGAAGGTCGGCTTCTTGCGCTGCATGGTCTGCTTGACCATCGATCCCCAGAGGATCTCCTTGTTCTCGCGCATGAGTGCCTTGATCGAGTCGATCAGGAGCTTGAACACCTCGGACTTCTTCTTGTCCTGGAAGGCCACCGTCGGGGCCTTGGCCACGCCGCGCACGAGGTCTTCGTAGAAGATGAACTCGTCGCAGTTGCCGATCAGCAGGTTGCTCGACGAGTTCTTCACGCCGCAGCCGATGACGTACTTGTCGTTCTCCTTGAGCTTGGAGACCAGGGGGGAGAAGTCGGAGTCGCCCGAGGCGATCACGAAGAGGTCGATGTGCTCCTTGGACCAGCACATGTCCATGGCGTCGACTGCCATGCGGATGTCCGCCGAGTTCTTTCCGGAGTAACCGCGTCCGGGGATCTCGATCATCTCCACCGCGGCTTCGTGCAGCTCGCGTTTGTAGTCGGTGAACTTGTCCCAGTCGCTGTACGCCCGCTTGACGACGATCTTGCCCTTTTCGAGCAGACGCTCCAGGACCAGCGCGATCTCGAACTTTTTGTATTTGGCGTCCATGACGCCGATGGCAATGTTCTCGAAGTCGATGAACAGGGCGATCTTGCTCTCACTCATGCGGTTGCTGGGGGCGTTGCCATAGTCGGATTCGTCGTCGTTGTCGGGAGGTTTTCGTGGCACGCGCGGAGTGTAGCACCGCTATTTCCGCGCGATCACGACCTCGACGCGCCGGTTGCGCTGCCGTCCGGCAGGCGTTTCGTTGGTCGCGACCGGTTTCGTCTCGCCGAGCCCGATGGGCGTCAGCCGCGCTCGTTCAACTCCGCTCGCCGCCAGCCATTCGGAGACCGACGAGGCCCGCCGCTGCGACAGCGCGTTGTTGTAGTCGTCCGAGGCCATGGAGTCCGTGTGTCCCTCGACGCGCACCGGCCGCTGGGCGTACGAGCGGATCACCTGCGCAACGTCGCTGAGAGCGCGCTCCGCGTCGGCACGGATGCGCGCGGAGTCGAAGTCGAACAGGATCGAGCCGGGGAGCTGGATGATCACTTCCGTGTCCGTGACCTTCGCATCGAGCCGCGCCAGGCTGGCCTCGATCCCGTCCTGGCGCGGAGCCAGCGTGGACGCGAGCCCGGTCACCTCCGACGTCCGATAGACGAGCGTCGTGATGTCCATGGCCAGTCCGGTGGTCTTGTCGCGGTTGAAGGCCGCGTTCACGACACTTTCCGCGCGCGCCTGCGCATCCACCGGCTCGAAGTCCGCTTCCGGCGCAGCCGTTGGCGCGGTGGTCGTCACCGGTGCCGCTGCTGCGGGCGCCGCCGCCGGTTCCGGCACCCTGTCCTCAGTACGGCTGCACGCGAGCAGTGCGATCAGAAGGACGCTGGGCGCCGCAAGAAGGAGGCGGTTCACCACAGAGGCACGGAGATCCACAGAGATCCACAGAGGACTTCTGGTATTTGACTTCCTCTGTGAACCTCTGTGGACCTCTGTGTCTCTGTGGTGAACCGCCCCCAGGACGCTCATTTGTCGGTGATCGCGATCGACTCGAACGGCTCGGTGTCGGAGAAGAGCACGTTCACAGATTTCACGGCCGGCGGCGGCGCGGGAAACTTCGCCCAGAACCGCTTGGTCTGGCCCGCCGCCACGTGTTCGTAGATTCCTTCGTACTCGTGCTCCGTCGCCAACAGGTACCCTTCCTTGTCGGTGAGTGCGAAGTACTTCGTCCCGTTCTCCTCATCGACCACGTAGCAGGTTGCCTTCTTACCCGCCAGATCCAGATCGACCGTCTTCTGTTCCTTGCCATCGTTGCGCACCGACCACTTTACCGTGAGCACGCTGCCTTTCCGTTCGACGGAGAGCAGGTCGATCGTGAGCCCGTCCACGTTCATCGGCGCCGAGCCGAGGCTCGCCGCGGAGAGCGAGGCGCAAAGAAGAAGGCACAGCAACATCACCATCAGCATCCGAGCGAGCATCGTCGTTCCTCCGAGACTCTCAATCTGCGTCCTGCGGCGGAGCTGCGCCACAGAATCTGTCCCTTACACTACCGCAGTGCGTCGTTACCTGACCCTGGCCCGCCCCTTCACGCTCCTGCCGCCGCTGCTGGGCATCGTCTCGGGGGCGGTCTGCGCCTGGGGCTCCGCGCACAATCCCGACCCGACGCGCATGCTCACCACCTCCGTAATCCTCACTGTCGCCCTGGGGTCGCTCTGCGCGGTGTTTCTCAACGCGGCGAACAACACGCTCAATCAGATCTACGACCTCGAGATCGACCGCATCAACAAGCCCGGTCGCCCGCTGGTCACCGGTGAGATCACGATCCGCGACGCGTGGGTCTACACCTGGGTCCTGTACGTCCTGGGCACCATTCCGACCTGGCTGGTGGTCGTCCATCCGTACCTGACCTGGACGCAGAAGCTTTTCGCGCCGCTCGCGTGGCACGAGTGCTTCTTCATCTACCTCATCGCGCTGTTGTCCACCTTCGTCTATTCGGTCCCGGCGCTCGGCCGCACCAAAGCGCACCCGGTCGGAGCGAATCTCACCATCGCCATTCCCCGCGGCCTGCTGCTCAAAGTCGCCGGCTGGACGATGGTCGCGCGGGCGCTTGTATGGGAGCCGTGGTTCATCGGCCTGATCTTCATGCTCTTCCTCCTCGGCGCCGCGTCCACGAAAGACTTCAGCGACATGAAAGGCGACGCGGCCGGCGGATGCAGGACACTGCCCATCGCCTTCGGCGTGCGCAGGGCGGCCTGGATGATGGCGCCCTTCTTCGTGCTGCCCTGGTTGCTGATGCCCATCGGCGCGGCGACAGGGATCCTGACTGGCAATCACACCTTCATCACCATTCTCGGCTTCGTTCTCGCCGCCTGGGGCGCCTACACGGTCTGGCTGATCGTACGCAACCCGGAAGAGCTCACCGCCACGGAGAACCACCCCAGCTGGCGGCACATGTACCTGATGATGATGGCCGCGCAGGTGGGGTTTGCCGCGGCCTATCTGGTATGAGCGGCCTCGATCTCGCGGTCGTCCTTCCGACGTTCAACGAGCGCGAGAATGCCATCGAACTGCTGCGCCGCCTCGACGCCGTTCTCACCGGCATCGCGTAGGAGGTGATCGTCGTCGACGACGATTCGTCCGATGGAACTGCCGCAGCGGTCCGGGAGGTCGCGCGTCTCGACACTCGCGTGCGGGTACTGCAGCGAGTGAATCGTAACGGTCTGTCCTCCGCGTGTATTGAGGGCCACGATTGCGGCAAGCACGCGCGCCGCCACGAACCCGGTCGCCGGATCGGGCAGCCACGACACGAGTGAGAGAAAGTGCAGGATGCCGGGCGGGTGGACGAAGACGAAGTCGCGATAGGGGAGCACGCCGCGGAGGAGCAAGGCCGATGCGGAAAAGTAGACGCCGTCGTCGTAGCCGGTCGCCGCGCCGCTGGGACCTCCCGCGCCCGTGAGGGCGATCACGCGAAGCGCGAACCCCAATGCCGTGATCGCGATGAGCGCTTCCGCCGCGGGTCGCTTCAACTGGCGGTCCATGTTAGCAGCCGCTACCATGCTCAGCTGTGCTTTCCCTCGAGGCCGAGTTGCAATCGCTCCGGCCGGCTGTCGGAGACGTCGCGGCCGACGCGCTGATCGCCCGCGAACGGCGCGAGGTCTTCTCGACCTATCCGGAGCTGCGTATCTGCGGCTGGATCGGCGCAACCATGCTCGCCGCCGCAGCGGGCATTCTCCTGAAGAACAACCTCGAGCGCATCGGACCGATCGCTCTGGCGACAGGGATCGGCATCGCCGCGGCGGCGTGCTATGCCTTCGTGACCTGGCGACGTAGTCGTGCGTCGGTCGTCGACGACAACGTCCTGCTCCTCGGCGCTCTGCTCGTCAGCGCCGACCTCGCCTTCATCGAATCGCAGTTCCCTCTTTTCGACGAGCACTGGAAGCGCCATCTGCTCGTACTCGCGGTCGTGCACGCGCTGGGTGCGTACGTCTACGGCTCGCGCATGCTGCTCTCACTCTCGATCACATCGCTCGCTGGCTGGCTCGGCGCAGGCCGGGACGCGGATCGAGGCGAGCTGGCGATCCCCGCGTTCATTGCAGCGGCAATCCTGATCACATGGCGTGAGCTCGATCGCCGCTTACAAACTCAGCCCGCGCCTTTAGCCCCGCTAACCGCTAACCGTCAGCCGCCAACCAGCTTCTCGAAAACCTTCGAGCACTTTGCCGCAACGATCGCGCTCTCCGGCGCGCTCACGCTCACATTCGAGGATCGCTCGCGCGTTCTCGGCGCGGTGCTCACCCTCGCCGTTGCCGCGGCGGTGATCGCGTGGGGCTTCCGTGTGCGTGTCGAGTGGTTCGTGCTGTACGCGTTCGTGTTCGCCGTGATCGCGGTCGACGTGCTCCTCATCACCACGTTCCCTCATGGAGTCGCGGCAGCGTTGATCATCGTCGTCTCGATGATCGGAGCCGTCGTGTCGTTGCTGGCGCTGCACGCGCGCTTCCAGGAGCTGCGGCGATGATCACCGCGGATCAGGAACGGGCACGGCTGCTGCGCGAGCGCCTGGAGGACGCAGGTCTGAAGCGAGCCGCGTCTGCACTCCCGGAGGTGCCGTGGCGGAGTCACGGAGTCCTGCTGCAGATCGTGCTCTTCGCGCTCACCTGCGCGGGTCTCGGTGCGTTCTACTGGCTGCTCCACGAGCTCTACGTCCCTTTGCCGGAGATCGTCACCGGCTGCGTGGCCATCGCGTGGGCCGAGTACCTGATCAACGCCCGGCGTTGGTTCGGGACCGGTGTCGAGGGGGCGTTGTGGATCGGCGGACTGTTCGCGTTCATCAGCGCCCTGCCCAACTCCGGACAGCCGGAGAAGGATCTCGTCATGATGGCCGCTGCAGGGATTGCGGGTGTCCGCGTTCGCAATCCCCTCTTCGGCGCCCTCGCCGCGATCTTCCTCACCCTCTACTTTGAAGAGAAGCTCGACCTCGGCGTCGTCGCCGCGCTGGTGATTGCGACGATCGCCGTCTTCGCGCTGCTGCGCACCTGGCGCCGTCCCTCGACGGAGTGGCTCTGGATTGCCATCGTCATCGTTGCACCCATCGCCGGACGCGTCCTGGCGGATGGGGTCTGGCGCACCGTCACGATCGTTCTCTACACCGCGTTTGGCCTGCTCACTCTCGCGCTGGCGATTCGCAACCGGCACCACGCGCTCTTCCTCAGCGCGGGGGTGGCCCTCGCAATCGCCTCCACCGATGGCGCCCGCCTCCTCACGCAGCCCGTCGAAGCCAAGCTCGCCCTCGGCGGCGCAGTGCTTCTGGCGGGCTCGTGGCTACTCTCGCGCG
>JANMSA010000671.1:0-1800 GCA_031388865.1 Acidobacteriota bacterium
CGCGTTGCACGCGCCCGATACCGCGAGATTCGTTTCAATGCAGGACCAATCGCGCGGTGCAGGGCGCGTGCAACGCGCCCCTACGAGGGGAGGGGTGGGAGCTTGCCTCGGTTGAGCTCTACCCTTACCCTTGCCTCAATCAATGACAACCTATCTGTGGATTGCAGCAGGTCTGGCGGTCCTCGTCTTTGCCGCGGCATTCTTCGGCCACAAGTACGCGCGTCATTTCATGCACTCGCGCGGAATCCGGGTCGATCGTTTCAAACTCAAGAAGAAACATGGGGAGATCGAGCTGGAAGTCTTCGGCGACCGCGAGGTGGTCCAGGCCGTCAAGGCCTATGCAAGGGAGCATCACGTCTCGGTCGATGAAGCCAGGCGCCAGGCCCGGCGGTATCTCCACGAAATCCTCCCTAAATTCAACCTTCTGGCCTACTACCGGGTCGGCGCGCCCCTGGCCCGGGCTCTTCTTTATCTTCTCTACTGGGTTGTGGTCGAGCGCAGCGTGCTCAAGGACTTCAACTCGCGTCTGCCGAAGAACGCCACGGTCATCTACGTCATCAATCACCGCTCCAACGCCGACTACGTTCTGGTCGCGCACATGCTCTTCAAGTTCATCTCGCTCTCCTATGCGGTGGGGGAGTGGGCCAGGGTCTGGCCCCTCAATCATCTCTTCAAGTGGTTCGGCGCCTACTTCATCCGCCGCCGGTTTCGCGAGCCGCTCTACCACGCCGTGCTTTCGACTTTCGTTCAGACCATCACCAGACGGGGAGTGACGCAGGGAATCTTCATCGAAGGAGGGCTCACGCGTGACGGCGCGTTCCGCAAGCCCAAGATCGGAATGCTGGATTACATCGTCAGCAGTAAGCGCGACCCTGAATTCACCGAGCCGCTCTACATCGTTCCCACGGCCATCAACTACGACCGAGTCCTCGAAGACCGCAACCTCACCGACGAGCTGCTGGGTAAGGAAGATCGCCGCGGCAGAGGGGAAAAGCTCAGAACAACGGCCGAATACCTCTTCAGAAATTTCTTCCGCAGCCTTGTCCGGAAGTTCCGCCGTTATGGATACGCGGTCGTCTCGTTTGGCCTGCCGCTGTCGATCGATGAATTTATGGCGACGCATCCCGAGCTTCGCGCCGCCACCTACGAGGCCCGCAAGCCGGCCATGAATCTTCTGGCCGATGAGATCATGGAGCGGATCTCCGACGCTCTTCCCGTCACACCGGTGAGCCTGATCGCATCGATCATGCGCGAGCACGGTCCTGAGGCGATGGCCGAGCCCTCCCTGGTCAGTGAAATCGCCAGGCGCCATGAACGGTGGAAGGACCGGATCTGGCTTCTCCGTGAAGAGACTCCTCAGGCGATCTGGGACGCCGGCCGTGAGGTGCTGATGCTGCGGCACCTGGTCGAGCAGGAGAATGGAGCCTGGCGCTGGAAGCCGGAGGAGCTACTCCTCCGCGACTACTACGCCAACTCGCTCATGCCTTACTCCGAGGTGAAAAAGCGCGGCTGGCCGGAACACCCGAAACTTGCTGAAGCGTGAGTTCAGTGGCCGGACATTGGAATTGGAATGTCCTGCTACTGGGACTGCCTGTACTATTTGACCTATGAGAAACAGCCTGCTGCTCCTGCTCATCGTTCTCTGCGGTTGTTCGAGAACCGAAGTGCCGAACGCGCCGCTGTTGCGGATTGAGAGCGAATGGGCGCCGCCGGAGCCAAATATGCGAAATCCTGCCCGGAGCGCGGAGGCATCGATCGTCATCTTCCGGCAGACCGGCGACTTCATCGAGAATTTCTGCC
>JANMSA010000783.1:0-7198 GCA_031388865.1 Acidobacteriota bacterium
CGCGTTCTCGACCTGGCACGTACCGCGGGTGTGCGTGCCCAGCGCATCGGCCACACCTCCCACGGCACGTTCCTCATCGAGCGGAACGGTGTTCCGCTGGTGCGGATCGCTGCACCGGAAGTGGCGCGCGTGCGGAGTGAGTCGTTCGCGGCGCTGATCGCGAGATGAGCAGGGGACGCTTCACACAACCGACCGCTACTTCGCTCCGAGCCGATCGAGAATGGCGGCAACGCGGTCGCGGCTTTCGCCCGGCTCGAGCTGCTCGTACGTCATCGCAACGCTCGCGCGGATGCGCTGTTTTTCCGCCGCGTCCGCGGCGCGGTAACGCATGTAGAACACGTATGAGACCAGCGATACCTTCGTCTGCGCCAGCTTCACCAGCTCGGCGAGATCCTTGAGCAGGCGCTCGATGGGACGACCCTCGAGATCCTTCACGAACGACTCCATCTCGGTGAATGTGCGCGCGTCGATACCGCGGATGACGACGGAGGAATCACTCATGACGATCGATCTCCTTCTTGCGGACTGACAGTGTACGGTGCGACTCGAACGTCAGCAATCGACAGCCGCATATCGCCGAGGCCATCCATCCCAGATCACCGAAGCCATCACCCCTTTACACACACCACCTGCCTCAGCGTAAGAATGATGCCCAGGTCGCCTTCGCGGGCGCGCACCGCACCCTTTCGCGTCACAAAAACATTCTGGCCATAGTGGTGCTCGATGGAAACGTAGTTATGGTGGCAGTTCACCGACTCGTCGGTCGTCGAGAACGGCGGCACCGTTCCGCTGCCCGCACGGCCGCGATGACTGAGTCCATCATCAGCCGGCGGTTGGTTGTCGGTTGTCCGGGAGGTGTAACCTTGAGCAAAGGTTGGGCGTTGCGTCGTGAACGGAGGCCTCGATTGGCGCGTTGCGGTTCGGCAGCTGTCAAGCAATTTAGCTTGCCTGTCGCCCAGGCCATCCATCCCCGACAACCGACAACTGACAACCGACAACCGAGAGACGCGCATCAGCTGACGATGACGCCGCGGCACTCGCCGAAGCCGATGCGCGGCACGCCCTCGCGCTCGCAATACGCGCGGAGGATCACCTCGTCGCCATCCTGCAGGAACGCGCGGGTCTCTCCCGACGGCAGAGCGAGCGGCTCCGCCCCGCGCCAGGCAAGCTCGAGGAGCGAGCCGCGCTCGTCCTTTCCGGGGCCGGAGATCGTGCCGCTGGCGATGAGGTCGCCCGGCCGCAGGTTGCAGCCGTTGGACGTGTGGTGGGCGACGAGCTGCGCGACGGTCCAGTACAGGTCGCGAAAGTTGCCGCGACTGAGACGCACGGGCTCCGTCATGGCAGGAGTGCGCAGCCAGACTTCCACCGTCACGTCGAACGCGACGTCATCCTGAAGGTGCGGAAGTGGCAGAGGATCTCCATCCGGACGCACAGCGGCCTTCGTTCGGAAGGGCTCCAGCGCATCCAGCGTCACGATCCATGGCGAGATCGACGTCGCGAAGCTTTTCGCCAGGAAGGGGCCGAGGGGTTGGTACTCCCACGCCTGGATGTCCCGCGCCGACCAGTCGTTCACGAGGCAGAAGCCGAAGACGTTCTGCAGCGCCTCGCCGACCGGAACCGGCTCGCCGAGGGGGTTTCCGCGGCCGACGAAGACACCCATTTCCATCTCGTAGTCGAGACGCTTCGACGGCCCGAACTGCGGCGGCGCGCTCTCGTCGTTGCGCGTCTGGCCGCTGGGCCGTTTTACCGGCGTACCGCTGACGACGATCGAGGAAGAGCGTCCGTGATAGCCGATCGGGATCCACTTGTAGTTCGGAAGGAGCGGGTTGTCCGGACGGAACATCGAGCCCACATTCGTCGCGTGATGAATGCTCGCGTAGAAATCGGTGTAGTCGCCGATGCGTGCTGGGAGAAGCATCTGCACGCCCTGCATCGGGAGCGAGTGCTTCCCGAGATCGAGCTGACGGATGCGCTCCTTCACCTCGAGCGTCGCGCCTCCGGCCATGAACGCGTTGAGCTCCGGCTCGAGCAGGGCGGGCTCGTCGATCAGCCCCTCGCGAGCACATGCGTGGAGATCGATGATGCGATCCTCGAGAGCAGTGCAGATGTGCGCCTCACCGTCGCGCGCGAAGACTCCGAAGGGAAGATTCTCGATCGGAAAGTCGGTCACAGCCATCCCAGCTCCTTCAGGTCGTTGACCGGCTCTTCGAATGAGCAGGAGCCAAAGGACGTCGCGAAGTCGCGTCGCATCGCAGCGAGCGACTCCGTCGTCACATGTTGATCGCGCCAGGACGCACCGTCGTCGTCGAAGCTGAATGCGTACGGATCGGTCTCCTCGAGAATCGCGTCCGCGTGGTCGAGCATCGCAGCCGCGAGGAACACGTTCACGAAGCCATGCATCGTGCCCGTGAGCGCGTTCGGTTCATCGGTCAGCGGTTTCACGCAACGGAGCGGATGATGCAACCCGGCAGTCGCCTTGAACGCCACGCGCTTCGCCTCGCACGCACGAAGGAACCCGGCCACATCGGCTACGGCGGGAAATGCGTCCGGAGTGATGCCGCCGGTGCGGATCTTCGCGCGCAATCCGTGACGCGCGATCGCGTCGAGCAGTTTCACGTCCGCGATCTCGACGTAGGCGCCCGCCCGAAACGCCGCAATCTCTTCCTCGCTGGTGGCCTTCACCTCATCGACACCGAGAATGCTCAGCGGGAACTCGACCGGAACTTCCCCGGCGCGGGCCTGTGGAACGATGAACTTGCCGAGTGCCCAGGCATACTCGCTCTCGCGATAGCGGGCATAGTTGCGGACAGCGTCCTCGATCGACAGCGCGGCCGGCGGAAAGAGTCCGGCGTAGTCGATCAGGTGCCGGAGCAGGACTCGTAACGACTCGCTCATTCGGGCTTGAAATGCTTCTTCAACCCCTGCCAGCAGCGCCAGTAGTCGGCCTGCAGTGCGGGCGTCTCCAGCGCAAAGCGCGTGGGATGGATCAGATCGCGAGACTCGAACATGAACGCGAGCGTGTCCCCGATCCACTTCGGCTCGAGCTTCGCCGAGGAAGCGCTCTCGAACGTCTGCGCGTCGGGACCGTGGCCGGACATGCAGTTGTGCAAGCTTCCGCCGCCGGGCGCAAAGCCTTCCGCCTTCGCGTCATACACACCATAAATCAACCCCATATATTCATTCATGATATTGCGATGAAAATAGGGAGGGCGGAAGGTGTCCTGAGCCACCATCCAGCGCGGCGGGAAGATGGCGAAGTCGCAGTTCGCAGTCCCCGGCGTGTCAGACGGCGAGGTGAGCACCGTGAAGATCGACGGGTCGGGATGATCGAAAGAGACGGTGTTGAGCGCGTTGAAACGCGCCAGGTCGTACTTGTACGGCGCGTAGTTGCCGTGCCACGCGACGACGTCCAGCGGCGAGTGATCAATCGGCGCGGACCAGAGACGTCCGCCTAACTTTGCGACGATCTCGAAGTCGCCTTCCACATCCTCATAGGCGGCGACCGGTGTCAGGAAGTCGCGCGGACTGGCGAGGCCGTTGGAGCCGATCGGGCCGAGGTCCGGGAGGCGGAAGGGCTGGCCGTAGTTCTCGCAGACGTAGCCGCGCGCGTCCTCGCCTGCAAGCGCCACCCGGAACTTCGTCCCGCGCGGAATCACGACGATCTCGCCCGGCTTTGCATCGATGATCCCAAGCTCGGTGGCGATCCTGAGCGCTCCGCGTTCCAGGACGAGCAGCAACTCGCCATCGGCGTCGTAAAAGAAGCGCGTCATGGAGCGGTTCGCCGCGTAGATGTGGATGCCCACTCCGTCGTTTCCGGCGATGGTGGTCAACCCGTCGACAAAGTCCGTAGGCCCATCCGGGATGGGAAGCGGATCCCAACGGAACTGGTTGGGCGGCGTTGGCTCCTCGTCGAACGGTGCACTGCGCAGCAGACGCGCGTCCGCCGGCGCAAACGGTCCGTGCAGAACGCTGGGCCGGATCCGGTACAACCACGAACGCTTCTGCATGTGCCGCGGCACAGTGAACGGCGAGCCGGAGAACTGTTCGGCATACAACCCGAACTTCACCCTCTGTGGCGAGTTTCGCCCCTCGGGCAACGCGCCCTTCAACGCCTCGGTGGCGAACTCGTTGTTGAATCCGGACTGGTACATGTTGGTTTATTGGTTGTCGGTTGTCAGTTGTCAGTTGTCGGTTGTCGGTGTCGGTTGTCGGTTGTCAGTTGTCTGGGCCTCAGCGCCCGGGCGACCGTCCCAGACTCACTGGGGAAACTTTCTGTTGTCACTTGTCGTGTATCGCCTCAGCGCCCGGGCGAGGGCTCTCAGACAACCGACAACTGACAACGTTGATCAAAGGTTCCCCCGCCGCTCCTGCTCCCGCTCGATCGACTCAAAGAGCGCGCGGAAGTTTCCTTTGCCAAAACCGCGCGCGCCTTTGCGCTGGATGATCTCGAAGAATACGGTCGGCCGGTCCTGCACCGGCCGTGTAAAGATCTGGAGCAGGTAGCCTTCCTCGTCGCGGTCGACGAGGATGCCGAGCTCCTTCAGTTTCTCCAGCGGCTCGTCGATGGCGCCGACTCGCGCGGGCAGCTCGTCGTAGTAGCTGTCGGGGACGCGGAGGAACTCGATGCCGTTGTCGCGGAGGCGGGAGACGGTCTCGATCTCGTTCCCGCACTGGAGCGCCACGTGCTGGACGCCAGGCCCGTAGTACGACTCCAGATACTCCTGGATCTGACTCTTCTTCTTTCCGGCGGCCGGCTCGTTGATGGGGAACTTCACGACCTTGTTGTCATCGCTCATCACGATCGACATCAAGGCGGAGTACTCGGTGTTGATGTCCTTGTCGTCGAAGGTGATGTAGCGCGAGAAGCCCATGACTCTGCTGTAGAAGTCGCACCAGGTGGACATCGCGCCGAGCTCCACGTTTCCCACCATGTGGTCGACGGCCACGATGCCGACCGCTTCGCCGGCGATCTCGGCAGGCGCATACCCGGGGAGAAACGGGCCGTCGTAATCGTGGTAGCTGACGAGCGAGTGGATGGTGTCGCCGTACGTTTTGATCGCCGCGCGTCGGATCGTTCCGTGGTCGTCGCGCTCATCGCGCGGCTCGAACACCGGCTCCGCTCCGCGGCGAACCGCCTCGGCAAACGCAAAGTCGGCATCTTCGACGAGGAGAGCGATGTCGCGGACCCCGTCGCCGTGCTGCCGGATGTGCGCGCTCGCGGCATGATCCGGATCGAACGGCGTCGAGAGGATGAAACGGACCTTCCCCTGCGACAGGACATACGACGCGAACTGGCGATTGCCCGTCTCCAGGCCGCTATACGCGAGCTGGGAGAACCCGAAGGCCTTGCGATAGTAGAACGCCGCCTGCTTCGCGTTCCCGACCCAGAACTCGACGTGATGGATGCGCTTCAGCCCGAGCGGATTGCCGCCAGACTCGGCGACCTCACGAAGGGAGGGGGTGGCGGGGCTGGTAACGGTCATCGATGTGCTCCTCGGGTTTGGATGTGTTTATCACAGGTTCAACATGTGGGGGCAATGCCGGACCCGTGCATGCGCCCCACCTCACCCGAATTTCCGTGCTCTAATCGTCGTTCCTGACCTCGCAAATGTTCGACAAGTTCCGGGAAGAATGCGGTGTCTTTGGCGTGCTCGGCAGGGCCGACGCGGCGAACCTCGTCTACCTGGGGCTGTATGCCCTCCAGCACCGGGGCCAGGAGAGCGCCGGCATCGCTTCAGTCACCGAGGACGGGAAGATCGTCTCCGAGAAGGAGATGGGATACGTCGCGGATGTCTTCACCCCCGCGCGGCTGGCCCGCCTCCCCGGCGATACCGCCCTGGGCCATGTTCGCTACTCGACCGCGGGCGGGTCGATGCTCTGCAACGCACAGCCGATCGTGGCTTTCACCAGCAAGGGTCCGATCGCCGTGGCTCACAACGGCAACCTGACCAATGGCGCCGAGCTCCGCCGGCAATTAGAGTCTGAAGGCGCGATCTTCAACGCCACCGCCGATTCCGAGGTCATCGTGCATCTCATCGCGCGCTCGAAAGAGCCGGACCTCGAAGGCGCGTTCCTCGATGCGCTGAGCCGCGTTCAGGGCGCGTATGCCATCGCGCTCATGGCGCCCGATCGCATTCTGGCCGCGCGCGACCCGTATGGGTTTCGCCCGCTCGTTCTGGGGAAACTCGAGGAGGCCTACGCGGTCTCCTCCGAAACGTGCGCGTTCGACCTGATCAACGCGGAGACCGTGCGTGAGATCGGAGCCGGCGAGATGATCGCCATCGAGCGCGGCGGTGTCCGCGTCGTCCGTGCAGCGCGCGCGGAGCGCGAGGCGCGCTGCATCTTCGAACACGTCTACTTTGCGCGACCGGACTCGGTCGTCTTCGGCAACAGCGTGGCCGCCACGCGCCAACGCTTCGGTGCCCAGCTCGCACGCGAGCACCCCATCGACGCCGATGTCGTCGTGCCCGTCCCTGACTCCGGCGTGTTCGCGGCCCTCGGCTATGCGCTCGAGTCCCGCATCCCCTTTCAATACGGCCTGGTGCGCAATCACTACGTGGGACGCACCTTCATCGAGCCCAAGCAGACCATCCGCAGCTTCGGCGTGAAGGTGAAACTGAATCCGGTCCGGGAGCTCGTTCGAGGCAGGCGCGTGATCCTGGTCGACGACTCCATCGTTCGGGGCACGACCTCCAAGAAGATCGTGCGCATGCTCAAAGACTCCGGAGCCTCGGAGGTGCACATGCGCATCTCCTCGCCGCCGACATCCTGGCCCTGCTACTACGGAATTGACACCCCCGAGCGCCGCGACCTCATCGCCAGTACCCACACGCAGGACGAGATTCGCGACTTCATCGAGGCCGACTCCCTCGGCTACCTGAGCGAAGAGGGCCTTCTTGCGGCAGTGCGCAAAGACGACGATGCGCCCAACCTCTACTGCACCGCGTGCTTCACGGGGAACTACCTCATGAAGAACCGCGACTCCGACGCGCTTCTCGCGTCCGCGTCGCCCTGAGGCGGTTGTCGGTTGTCGGTTCTCGGTTGTCGGTGCGCCCTCCGACACCTTCAGCGCCAGGAGCGGGCTTGTGTCCGACTGCAACAGCGGACGCCTCTGAGCTCGCGATGGCCCGCAGACAACCGAAAACATACAACTGACAACAACCACCTCACCACCCCTCATTGGGGTCTGACCCCACTT
>JANMSA010000834.1:0-22940 GCA_031388865.1 Acidobacteriota bacterium
CCTGCGGCAGGCCAGCCTGTCTCTCCCACCCACACAGGATTGCCTGCGAAGCTTTTTTGCACTTTTTGCGCGATGAAAGGGGTCGCTCCCGTGCATTCACCAGGCTCGTGATGACAGCGTTGCACGCCCCCCTCGCCTGACTGGGCGCGGGGTTCGATGGTCAACTACCGTCCCGCGCCCACGATCCGAGCAATCACCTTGGGGTCGTCGGGCAACAGACCGGAGGCAGGCAAACGCGGCGTGAGCTCACGCCAGGAAGGCTCGAGCCCGAACGCACGCGCGAACAGCGGCAACGCCTCATCGATGCGTTGCATGTTGACGAGCGCCACCGCGTGCCAGTAAATCATCTCCGCATGGCGGCTTTGCGGGATGCCCGGCGTCGTCGCGGCGATTCGCCCGGCGGCGCTGTACTCTCGCAGCGCGGCTTCGTTGTCCTTGTGCTCCACGGCGAGATCGCCCGCGTTCATGTAGTTGTATGCGCGCTGCAGTGTGACCAGCCGCCGCAGCTCCGCGAGAGGCTGAGGATGGTCATCCACGCGAACGTCGAAGGCGCGGTCCTGCCACGCGCGCCCCGTGGACTTCGCGTTGACGACGATCAGCGCGGCTGACTGCTTTCCACGGATGTCCCCGCCCGCGCCCTGCGCGGCCTCGAGCGCTGCGAGCATGCGCTCCGCCAGGTCCCCCTTCGCGTCGGCGTACGCCTTCGCCATAGCCGGCCATACCCGGTCGCTGGCCATGAGATTCGCCTGGACGGCGAAGTCGCGGCCGACGCCGAGGGTTCCCCCAGCGGCGCCGCATTGCGCCTTCGTCTCGCCGGTGCCGTTGGCGGCGATGCCGCCCGCCGCGACGATGGCGCGGCTTCCCGTGAAAGTCGCCACAGCGCCGGTCCCGTCGATGAAGCCGACCTGTCTGACCTCGCACGAAGCGTCGGCGCTCAGCAGGGCGCGCAGCGCGTCGGGCGCCGATTTCCCCGCGCGCAACATCTCCAGCCCGAGTTTGCCGTACAGGGGATCGACGAAACTCTGCGTCGCGATCGCGCCCACACCCGCCTCCGCCCACGGCACGACTTGCCCTACCGCGAACCAGTGCGACTGCACAGCCACGCCCATCTGCCCCGACTCAGGGTCACGCGCGACGATCGAGAAGGTGTGCACGGGCCGGAGCTGCCCGAGGGCGGTTGGGGCGAGCATGAGCAGGAACGCGAACGTTTTCATGGTGCGACAGCTTGTCTCAAAGTCTCGCAGTCTCAAAGTAGAGCCACCAACACACGGATCGCACACGTCGGGTGAAACTCCGCCATGAGTCACAGACAACTGACAACCGACAACTGACAACCCCGCCGCACCGTGCGATAGTGAGCGGGATGGAAGACGCGACCCGCACCGTCTACCGCGCATGCAACCTCTGTGAGGCCATCTGCGGTCTCGAAATCGAGGTTTCCGGCCCGAAGATCCTTTCCATTCGAGGCGACGACGAAGACCCTTTCAGCCGAGGGCACATCTGCCCGAAAGCGGTCGCGCTCATCGACATTCATGAAGACGCCAATCGTCTACGCCATCCGATGAAGCGCCGCGGAAGCGAGTGGGAAGAAATTTCGTGGGATGAAGCCTTCGACCTGGCCGCGGAGAAGCTGGCCTCATTGCAACTGGCCCATGGGAACGATGCCGTCGGCTTCTACGCCGGCAATCCGTCGGTGCACAACATCGGCACTCTCTTCAACGTCTCCCAGCTCGCGCGGCTGCTCAAAACGAGAAGCGCGTTCAGCGCGACCTCCGTGGATCAACTGCCCCAGCAGCTCGCATCATTCTTCATGTACGGGCATCAGTTCCTGATCCCCATCCCCGACATCGACCGCACCGACTATTTCCTCATCCTGGGTGGCAACCCTGTCGCGTCGAACGGCAGCCTCATGACCGCTCCCGACGTCACCCGGCGGCTCGCGGACATCCGCGCCCGCGGCGGAAAGGTGGTCGTCATCGACCCGCGCTACACCGAGACCGCCGCGGTGGCGAGCGAGCATCACTTCATCCGTCCTGCCACCGACGCCGCCCTGCTGATGGCCATGCTCAACACGATGCGCGAGGAGAACCTCTTCCGCATCACCCACGCGGAGCAGCTCGATGGCCTCGACCTCGCGCTCCACGCCATCCGGGAGGTCACCCCCGAAGTCGCCGCGCAGTCGACGGGCATCGACGCGCAGACCATTCGCCGCCTGGCACGCGAGTTCGCGTCCGCACCGTCCGCGGTCTGCTACGGACGCGTGGGGACATGCCTGCAGTCCTTCGGAACGCTGAATCAGTGGCTCGTGCAACTCGTCAACCTGTTGACCGGAAACCTCGATCGCGAAGGCGGCGCGCTGCCGACGCAGCCGCTGATCCCCATCGCTGGCCCCGGCACGCGGGCCGGCCACTACGCGCAGTGGCGCTCGCGCGTGAGCGGGTTGCCTGAATCGGGCGGCGAGCTGCCGGTTGCCGTTCTTGCCGAGGAGATCCTCACGCCGGGCGATGGCCAGATCCGGGGCATGATCACGATCTGCGGGAACCCTGTGCTCTCCACTCCGAATGGAAGGAAGCTCGACGACGCGCTGGAGTCGCTCGAGTTCATGCTGTCCATCGACATCTACCTGAACGAGACCACGCGTCACGCCGACGTGATCCTTCCTCCGACGTCGAGCCTGAGCCACGACCACTACGACCGCATCTTCAACGCCTTCGCCATCCGCGATGTTGCGCGTTTCAACGCCGCCATCTGGCCGCGTCCGGACGATGAACGCTACGACTGGGAAATCTTCGGTGAGCTCGGGAAGCGGCTGGCCGCGCGACTGGGCCGTGAGTACCGGCCGCTGCCCGCGACGGTGGAGGTCATCGACGAACTGCTGGCGAAGGGTGGCCGGGGCGTCTCCCTGGCCGCCCTGCAAGCGGCCCCCCACGGCCTCGACCTGGGGCCACTCCAACCCTCGCTCTTCCACCGCCTCCAGACCGCCGACGGAAAGGTGCACTGCGCGCCCGAGCCGCTCCTGGCCGATGTGCAGCGCTTCAAAGAGCAGGAGTGGGCACCGGGCTCATTCACACTGATCGGGCGCCGGCACCTGCGCAGCAACAACTCCTGGATGCACAACTCCCACCGCCTCATCAAGGGAAAGTCGCGCGATCAGCTGATGATGCACCCGGACGATCTGACATCGCTCAGCCTGACTGACGGGCAACTAGTCGAGGTCCGCGCCAGGGTCGGCTCCGTGCGCATCGCCGTGCTGGCCACGGACACCTTGATGCGAGGGGTGGTGAGCCTTCCCCATGGCTTCGGTCACAACCGCGCCGGCACGCGACTGGGACTGGCGGAACAGCACGCGGGCGTCAACTACAACGACCTCACCGATGGAGGAGAGGTCGACGCAGTGAGCGGCAACGCCGCATTGAATGGCGTGCGCGTGGACATTGTCGGCGTCAGTGCCGGCGTCAATGCCGGCGTCAGTGCCGGCGTCGACGGTTCGATGTAAACGCGTCCCTTGCTGCCCTCGTCCGATGATCAAGAAAAGCAATCGCCGTCATCTTCGCGCAGCCGCTCCACGCGGAGCGGCTGCGAACTCCTCATGTCCGGCGGCGCCGCCGGATCAGCGACGCTCGCGCTGTTTTGCGGCGAGATCGATCAGCCGTCGCAGCTCTTTGAGCGGCTCGGGGTGGTCATCGACGTGCAAGCGCATGACGGTGTCGTTGTTGAGCCAAACTCCGCCGTTCTTCTTCACGATCAGGATGGCGGCGGACTGCATGCCACGCTTGTCGCCGCCCGCCTTCTGTGCAGCGTCGAGGGCGGCCAGCAGGCGAAACGATAAGTGTCCGTCCGTCGCTTCGAACGCTGCCACCATGTCGTTCACGACCGCTTCACTCACGAGTATGTTGCCCTGTGCCGTGCAGAACTTCCCGCCTTTGTTGCCAGCCCATGGCGTCGCCTTCGACCCGGTGAACGCCGCGTAGTTGCCCTGCGCGTCCATGATCGCGAACTGGCGGCCGTGCTTCGTCCAATCGCCGGGCCTGGGGTCGGGATCGCTCTCCCAGATCGCCCTCACTGCCGCCGCTGGAGTGAGACCGGCGCGTAGCAGGTCCAGTCCCCGCTGTCCGTAGGCGACGTCGATGATGGCCTGCGTGGCCACCACGCCCGTCCCCGCCTCGGCCCACAGGACGCCGTTTCCGACCGCAAAGACGCGCGACTGCACGGCTCCGCCGGCTTCTCCCGTCTTCGGGTCGTAGCCGAGGATGGAGAACGTGGCCACGACCGGGTCGGCGGCGCGCATCGCTGAGGCGAGAAGCAGGACGGCGGCAAGCAGTGTGTTTCGCATCCGCCGACTGTATCCGACTCCGAGCCTGGTTACGGACGAAGGATGAAGGATGAAGGATGCAAGATGAAGGGCAAGTGGCGAGCGATGAAGGTGTGTACTTCTTCATCCTTCATCCTTCATCATTCATCCTTCGAAGGAGCACTTATGAAACGCATCTCTCTCGTCCTCACTTTATTGTTTGCGATCCGCGGGACCGCCGCGGTGCCGGACGATGCGGAGATCCGGAAGATGCTCGTGGAGCGCATCGACGCGGAGAAGGGCGGTGTGGCGATTGTCGTCGGCGTGCTCGAACCCGGCGGGCGACGCGTGGTCTCGTACGGGAACTTTGGTCGCGACGACACGCGGCGGGTCGACGGCAACACGCTCTTCGAGATCGGCTCCGTGACGAAAGTGTTCACGGGCCTCTTGCTCGCGGATGCGGTGCAGCGCGGCGAGGTGGCACTCACCGATCCGGTGTCCAAGCACCTTCCGGCCGAGCTCAAAGTTCCGGCGGTCACGCTGCAGCAGCTGGCGACGCACACGTCAGGTCTTCCGCGCCTCCCGTCCAATCTCGCACCTGCAGACTCGGCCAATCCGTACGCGGACTACACGGTGCCGCAGCTCTACGAGTTCCTGTCGACGTATGAGCTCCCCCGCGAGGCCGGCGCGCAATACGAGTACTCCAATCTCGGGGCCGGACTCCTCGGGCACGCCTTAGCGCGACGCGCGGGCGTCGACTACGAGACGCTGGTGCGGAAGCGCATCACCACACCGCTGGGGATGAGGAGCACTTCCATCACGTTGACCGATCCGCTGCGGCGAAGGATGGCACTGGGGCATGACGAAGAGCGCGCGCGCGTCCCCAATTGGGACGTGCCCACCCTCGCCGGCGCGGGCGCGCTGCGATCTACAGCCAACGACCTGCTCACGTTCATCGCCGCTCACCTCGCCTATCAGCGTACGCCGCTCACTCCCGCGATCACGTCGCTCCTGGCGTCGCGGCGGCCCGCAAGCGCTCCGGGAATGGAGATCGCCCTCGGCTGGCACGTGCTGACGACGCCAGCCGGCCGCGAGATCGTGTGGCACAACGGCGGCACCGGGGGATACCGGTCTTTCATCGGATTCGATCCGAAAACGCGGACCGGCGTGGTCCTCCTGGCGAACATGACCACCCCCATCGGTGTGGACGACCTCGGACGGCGCCTGCTGGACGCGGAACCGCCGCGCCCGAAAGGAATCACTGCCGATCCGGCGGTCCTGGAGAGCTACACGGGACGCTACGAGCTCGCACCGAACTTCATCCTGACCGTCTCGCGCGAAGGCGATCAGCTCTTCGCCCAGGCCACGGGGCAGCCGAAGTTTCCGGTCTTCGCCTCCAGTCAGACCGAGTTCTTTCTGAAGGTGGTCGACGCGAAGATCACCTTCGGGAAAGACAGCCTGATCCTCCATCAGAACGGCGCGAACATGCCGGCGAAACGGCTGGAGGGCGCGCCTTCTGCTCCGAAAGTGCGCAAAGAGATCACCGTCGATCCCGCAGCACTGGACCAGTTCGCCGGCCGGTATCAGTTGGCGCCGGAGTTCATCATCACCATTACCCGCGAAGGGGATTCACTTTTCCTGCAGGCGACGGCCCAGCCGAAGTTCCCGCTGTTCGCAGAGAGCGAGCGTAAGTTCTTCCTGAAGGTCGTGGATGCGCAAGTCACATTCGAAGATGGAGCACTGATCCTGCACCAGAACGGAATGGATCAGCGGGCGAAAAAGATGAACTAGGGACCTTGAGAGTCAAACTCATCGCATATGAGTCAAGTTTCTTCAGGAGCTTCGAGTCGCGATGAGCAACTCCAGTCCTCACCCCATTCGACGAGAACCCTTCCATCGAGACCCTTCTCCCCCGCGCACGGGGGAGAAGGGTCTCGTTGGGGAGAGTGTCGCGAAACCCGCCGAGCCTTCCGTCCGCGAAGTGGACACAAGCCGCCTACAGCGGCCATCACCGATGACGAGCGAACGGCGCGCGCTTCTCCGTCGCGGTCGAAGGAAAGCGGTAGCCTTGTTGCCACTACCGGCTCGGTTATAGTCCCGCTCACGAATGCGCAGCTTTGACTGGGAAGCACTTCCGGACCTCGAGCTCCTGGACGTCCGCCTGCGCGACCTCGGCGTGCGGATCGAGGGGACGTGGATCGAGGAATGCCTCGACGACCTGTACGGTGACCTGGAACGTCGCCAGCTCTGTTTCCGGCCGCACGCGTGGCTCTCGACCGACTGGTTCGTTCCCGACGCCATCCCAGGCATCGCCATCCCCTTCTACCTCGCGCATCCGCGGCTGATGAAGCTCGAGCGCAAACAGATGCTGGAGGTGGAGGGTGGCACGCGCACGGAGATGATGAAGATCCTCCGCCACGAATGCGGCCACGCGCTCGACAACGCCTACCGGTTGGAGCGCGAGCGTCGCCGCCGCGATCTCTTCGGCGATTCGGCCCAACGGTATCCGGAGCACTATCGCCCCAATCCCGCAAGCCGGGGCTTCGTGCAGCATCTCCGTCTGTACTACGCGCAGAGCCATCCGCTGGAGGATTTCGCGGAGACGTTCGCGGTGATCCTCGCGTCGCGCAGCGATGGCTGGCGCCGACGCTATGCGGAGTGGCCCGCGCTGGAGAAGCTCGAATACGTGAACGACCTGCTCGAGAATCTTTGCGGCAGGAAGCCTGTGCATCGCAGCCGGCTGCGACCGGAATCGCTGAGCACTCTCAGCATGACCTTGCGTGAGTACTACACGGACAAGAGCGAGCGCTATCTGGTCAGCTATCCCGACATCTATGATCGCGACCTGCGCAGACTCTTCTCCGATGATCCGAAACACCAGCGCCATGAGCTGGCGTCTCGATTTCTGCGAAGAAACAGCGCAGAGATCCGCAAGCTCGTCTCGAACTGGACGGGCGAGTACCAGTTCACGCTCGAACAGGTATTGAAGGACATGATCGGCCGGAGCCGCGAGCTCAAGCTGCGTACGACCGGTCCGGAGCGCCGCCTGAGGATGGAGTTTGCGATCCTGCTGACCGTCAAGACCATGGACTTCCACTACGGCCGTCGCAACTGGTTCGCGCTATGAAAAAGAAACTGCGCGTGGTCCTGCTCGTTCATCCGTCGATGGTGCCGCCGGAAAGCCTGGAGGGCTTCACCGAGCAACAGGCGTATGAATGGAAGACGGAGTACGACGTCGTCACGACGCTGCGCGAGCTCGGGCACGAAGTGAAGCCTCTCGGCGTCGCCGACGAGCTGGGACCGATCCGCACCGTCATCGAAGAGTGGAAGCCAGACATCGTCTTCAACCTGCTCGAAGAATTCCTCGGCCGCCAGGACTTCGACCACCTCGTGGTCGGCTTTCTCGAGCTGATGCAGGTAGCCTACACGGGCTGCCATCCGCGAGGCCTCATGCTCGCCCGCGACAAGGCGCTGTCGAAGAAGCTCCTCGCCTATCACCACCTGGTCGTGCCGCGGTTCGCAGTGTTTCCGCGTGGCCGGCGCATCCAGAGGCCGAAGGCGCTCTCGTTTCCGCTGATCGTGAAAAGCCTGATCCACGAGGCATCGCTCGGCATCTCCCAGGCGTCGATCGTGGACAACGACGAGAAGCTGCGCGAGCGCGTCACGTTCATCCACCAGCGGCACGGCTCCGACGCCATCGCAGAACAGTTCATCGAGGGGCGCGAGTTTTATGTCGGCATCCTCGGCAACACGCGGCTGCAGGTGCTGCCGGTCTGGGAACTGGTCTTCGAGAACATGCCGCCCGGAGCCAGCTCCATTGCCACGGCCCACGTGAAGCACAATCCCGAGTACCAGCGTCGCCGCGGTATCTATCAGCAGCACGCGGACGACCTCGCTCCTGCGATGCGCGATTCCATCATCCGTACGACGCGGCGCATCGCGCGCATCCTCGACCTCGACGGTTACAACCGGATCGACTACCGGCTCGGCCAGGACGGCAAGCTCTATTTCCTCGAGGCCAACCCCAACCCGGACATCGCGCGCAGCGAAGAGTTCGCATCCGCCTCTGAGGAGGCAGGGTTGTCCTTCCCCCAACTGATCCAGCGCATTCTCGACCTCGGCCTCCAGCGCTTCAATCTCTCTCGCTCGTAGCCGGGGAAACCGGCGTTACTGCGCGCCCACCAGCTCGACTTTGAAGACGAGGGTCGAGTTTGGCGGGATCACTCCGCCCGCTCCGCGGTTGCCGTAGCCTAGCGACGGGGGGATGACCAGTGTGCGCTTCTCGCCGACCTTCATGGCAGCGATGCCCTCATCCCACCCCTTGATGACGTGCCCCTCGCCGAGGGGAAACTCGAAGGGTGAGCCGCGGTCGCGAGAGCTGTCGAACTTCGTTCCGTCGGGGAGCCAGCCCGTGTAGTGCACGCGGACGGTCTGGCCCGCCTGCGGCTGCGCGCCGGTGCCCGGCTGGTCAATCGTGTACTGCAATCCGGACGGCGAAGTCTGGAGATCCGCGGGCATCGAGAATGCGTCCATCTGAGCTCCTGGAGGTGACGATCGTTGGATTCGAGCGGACCATGAACAAAGATCCGGGCGGCAGCACTCAGAATTCTCAAGTCATGCCTGGATTCTAGCCGATGCGCGCCCTACACTGACCTCCTCTCAGTCAAACCGTTGCAACACGAACAGGAGGTCGCGGGATATGGGCGACGTCTTTCCGGCGGCTCTTGGTCACTACCGCATCCTCTCGCTGATCGGTGCCGGCGGAATGGGCGAGGTCTACCTCGCCGACGACGAAAAGCTGGGGCGGCGCGTGGCCATCAAGATCCTGCCGGAGAGCGTGAGCCCCGACTCCGACGCCAAGCGGCGCATGCAGCGCGAAGCCCGTGCAGTTGCGGCGCTCGATCATCCCAACGTGTGCACGATCTACGAGGTCGGAGAGCACGAGGGGCGCCCTTACATCGTGATGCAGTACGTGGAAGGCGTGACGCTCTTCGACCGGATCAAGGAGTCGCGCCTCTCGCCGGCGGAATGCCTGGACATTGCCATCCAGATCGCGGCGGCACTGGACGAGGCGCACAGTCATGGCGTCATCCATCGCGACATCAAGCCGCTGAACATCATGATCACCCCGCGCGGCCAGGTGAAAGTGCTCGATTTCGGACTGGCGAAGTTCACCGGCCCCGACACCAGTGCCGCCGGGGCAACGGCCGACCTCCTGAAGTCCCGCACCGGCGTGGTCACCGGAACTGCGCCGTACATGTCACCGGAGCAACTCCGCGGCGCCCCCATCGACGCTCGCAGCGACATCTTCAGTCTGGGCGTCGTGCTTTACGAGATCGCCACCGGCCGTCGCCCGTTCGAGCGCCCCAGCACCGTGGCGACCATCACCGCGATCCTCTTCGAGGAGCCCGATGTCATCGAAGACCAGGAGTGGACTGCGATCGCGCCGATCATCCGGCGCGCGCTGGCCAAGGAACCTTCGAAACGCTACTCCACTTCGGGCACGCTGCTCGAGGCCCTGAAAGACGCGAGGACGCGGCCGCGCTCGCGTTCCAAACGGGTGCGCACCGCCGAGATGGAGGCCACGGAGAGCATGGAGCGCCCGGTGACACCGGCGCCTCCCGCCTCCGGGCACGTAAAAGGCCGCATCGATTCCCTGGCCGTGCTCCCATCCGTCAGCGGACCGCTCGAAGCGGGACTCGAGTACCTGATCTACGGCTTGAGCGAAGGCATCGTCAATGCCCTGTCTCAGGTGCGCAAGCTGCGTGTGATCGCACCGGCCACGACCGCGCGCTACGCAGGGACGGAGCCGGATCCACGACACGTCGGCACGGAGTTGAACGTCACCGCGATCGTCGGCGTGCGCGCACGCATCGACGGCGATCAGTTGCAAGCGGACGTGGAGCTCGTAGCGACGGCGGACGGATCGCAGCTCTGGTCTTCACGGTACGTGCGCAACATCCGTGACATCGCGGCGCTGTCCGACTCGATCGCGGAGGACATCGCGGAACGCGTGCGCGTGAAGGGCGGATCGGGGCCGCGGCGCACGACCAAGAAAAAGCGCGCGGACCCGGAAGCGCAGCAGTTGTTTCTCAAGGGCCGCTTCCAGTGGATCAAGCGACATCCCGAGGCCGTCAAGCAGGCCATGAGTTACTTCCAGCAGGCTGTAGAGCGCGATCCGTCGTTTGCGATGCCGTATGCCGGGCTGGCCGACTCCTTCGTCATGCTCGGCTTCATGCAGGCACTGCCGCCGAGGGACATTCTTCCCAAGGTGAAAGCCGCGGCGCGGCGCGCGATCGAGCTCGACCCCTCGCTCGCCGATCCGCACGCAACCCTCGGCTACGCGGCAGGACTGTTCGAATGGGACTGGGAGACGGCTCAACGACAGCTGGAAGAAGCCATGCGTCTCAACCCGAACTATCCGTGGGCGCCCCACTGGCTGGGAATCCTGATGTGCGGTCGCGGCCACACCCGTCGCGGTTTCGAGCTCGTGGAGATGTCGAAGGATCTCGATCCGCTTTCGCCGATCATCAACGTCGGCGCCGGCATTCCGATGCATGTGGCCGGACGCTATGATGATGCTGTGGCGTGCTACCGCGCGGTGCTGGAGACCGATTCGATGCTCGCGCCCGGCCACTACTACCTGGGCATGTCGCTGGAGATGCGCGGGGACTATGAGGAGGCCGCCCGGTCCATGCGTCGCGCCATCGAGATCGCAGGTCCCGCGCCGATGTACGTGGGCGCGCTGGCTCACGTCATGGCGCGCGCTGGCCGGCCCGCCGAAGCGGAGCGGCTGATCGAGGAGCTCCAGGCGGCTGCGAAGCAGCGCTACGTCTCGCCCTACAGCTTCGCCGTCGCGTATACAGGCTTGCGCAGGAACGACGAGGCGATCGGCGCGCTCGAGAAGAGCCTGGAAGAACACAACGCCTGGATGTGGTTTCTGCCCATCGATCCCCGCTTCAACCTCCTGCGCGAAGACCCGAGGTTCGCACCACTCGTGGAGCGGTACGGATTGCCCGCGTCGCTCGAAGCGGACGGGTAGTGCGCACTTTCGCGCGTTCCCCTGCTCCCGGTGCTCTGTTGTCGGTTGTCAGTTCTCGGTTGTCTGCGCCTTTGCGCCTGGACGCCCTCCAGCAGATCAGCGCCAGAAAACCTCGTGATGTCTGAATGATCATGTCGCCCAGGCGCGAAGGCACAGACAACTGACAACTGACAACCGACAACGAACCCGACAACCGGCAACCGCAACACAAGTCGAGCCGACCTGCTACATTTCCCATGATGACCACCGAATGGGAACTGCGAGTCGCGCTTGCCGCCTGCTACCGCCTGGTGGCGATGTTTCATTGGGATGACTTGATCTTCACTCACATCTCGGCGCGAGTGCCTGGTCCAGAGCACCACTTCCTCATCAATCCCTACGGGATGCTCTTCGAGGAGATCACGGCATCCAGTCTCGTGAAGATCGGTCTCGATGGAGCGAAAGTCGAGGACAGTTCCTACGGTGTCAATCCGGCCGGCTTCATGATCCACAGCGCCATTCATGCTGCGCGCGAGGATGCGCAGTGCGTCCTGCACGTGCACAGCATCAACGGGGTGGCCGTCTCCGCACAGAAAGAGGGAGTGCTGCCGGTCTCGCAGCAGTCCGCATTCGTGCTCGCGTCGCTCTCCTATCACGACTACGAGGGCGTCGCCCTCAACGACGAGGAGAAGCCCCGCCTGGTCCGCGACCTTGGAGAGAGCAACTTCTTCATGCTCCGCAATCACGGGCTGCTCACGGTTGCAGACAACATTCCGGACGCGTTTCTGTTCATGTACCTCTTCGAAGCGGCGTGCACGATCCAGCTCCGCGCGCAGGCCGGCGGACCGGACCTGATCCGCATCGCCCCAGGCATCATCGCAGGCGCGAAAGCGCAGGCGAAACAAGTCACCAGGGGCGCCGGGGGTGCTCTGGCGTGGCCGGCTCTGCTTCGCAGACTGGATCGAGTGCATCCGGGCTACGACGCGTAGTGGCAGCCGGGTTGCCTGCCGGCCAGCTCCGGCTTGCCCTCGTTCAATGCGCGATCGTCTCGACTGTAGGCGCGGTAGCTCGACGTGCCATCCCCGCGGCAACAAGACTTCGCCTCAGACCGACGAGGTGGACCATTCCAGGGCTCGGCGGGACTCGCCACACGCTATTGTGAGACACCACACCAGCGCTCCCGATTCAAAGACGGATCGTGGCGACCACTTCGTTGCCTCGCCCGCGATACTCGACGGAGTCGAAGGACATGGCGCGGGAGATCGCGATCCCGCGCCCGTGAGTATGAAAGGCCCGCTGCGGGTCGACCGTGAGGTAAGCCGCCCACGGAAACCCCGCGCCCTCGTCGCGAATCGTGAATCGCAGCATCTGGTTATCCCTCTCGAGGGTGACCTCGACGTTTCTGTCGCTGTACTCCGGCGAGGCGAGCCGCCGTTCGACCTCCGCGCTCCAGCGGTTCCCCGCGTTCAGTGCGCTCTTCTCTTCGTAGGTGATGGCTAGATTCCCATGCTCGACGGCGTTGACCAGGAGTTCCGTCAGACCGATGACGGCGTTCGGCGGATCCGGACAGGCGTTGGCAAGCACGATCGCGGTGTCATAAGCCTGCTGCACCGTGCGAAGACGCAGCGTCGCGTTCCGAATCAGGCTGAGGCATTCCAGACCGCGTTTGAGCTCTTTCTGGAGACGCCTGTACTCGCCAAAATCGCGCGACGCCGTGGCCACCATCGCTCGCAACGTCTCGCCGTCGTAGGGCTTGGTCAGATAGTAATACGCGCCGGCGCGGATTCCTTCGACGACATCCTCCGGAGCTGAGGAGGCGGTGTGCATGATCACCGGCAACGTGCGCAGCCGCGGAGTCGCTTTGATGCTCGTCAGCACCTCCATCCCATTCATGCGCGGCATGCTGCGGTCCAGAATCACGAGGTCGTACGGCAGCGGATCCTGCTCGAGTAGCGACATGGCTTCGACACCGTCCCTCGCGAACTCGAGCCCGTAGCCGTGGGGCCCCAGGTGCGCTTCCAGCAGGCGGCGATCGGGCTCATTGTCGTCAACGACGAGGATCATCGCTGTCATGGTACTCACGGCTCGCGCCGGCAGCTACCCGCGACCTCGTCGCGGGGAAGCTGGCGGCGGTGTAGTGACTCGTTAGTTTCTTGCCATGATTTGTGGTCCGGAGTCGTAGGCGAGGCGGCACGACGGGGCGATGGGTGTCATCGTTGATGAGTGCCAACGCAGCACACGACCTCTCAGGGCCCCAAAGAATGGTAACGGAACTGATGAGTCACTTACATTAGGATCGCTTTCGTGCTGAATCCAGCGCAGCTCACGCGACGCTCGTCGTCCCGAGGACGATTCGATCGTCGCCGCCGCCCGCAAGTGCAAAGAGGAACGCAGCGATAGCCAGATGAGATACGCCCAGGTTGAGCGCGCCCGGGCCGATGGCCGAGAGCTTCCCCGAAGCGGCAATCCAGAAGTTCGGAAGAGCGATGGCGGCGGCGATGGAAGCGATGAAAATGTAGGTCATCCGTCCGTCGCTCCACGGCCAGAGTTGCGTCGCCCACTCAGCCTGAGCGAAGAAGCCGTAAGTCAGAATCGTCGCCACGGCGCCGGTGATGACCATCACTGCACGCACGATCGCTCTCGGTGGCGGAGCAACCAGCGCTGCCGGCCGTGCCGGCCTAGGCGCGCACGCTCGCCGGGTCTGCGGACCCGAGGAGCGGTTTCTGCCGCGCAGTGCGGGTGAACAGGACTGCGGCTGCCTTGCCGAGACCCGATTCTTCCGCGGGCCTCTCAGGCGGAAGCCGCGCTCAGGAGGCCAGCGATTCCAGGCCGCCCAGCTCGAGAAGGGACAGCGTCAGGTTGTGCAGGAAGGCCACTTCCTCTCCGAGAGCGATCCATTCGATCATTTCCACGTCTGTGGCGGAAATCCCGAGGAGTGCTCCCAGCTGTGCGGCGCTGAGCCGAAGAGCGATCCGGCGCGCTTTGAACGAGGCCGGAGTATCGAGGCTGGAGGAGGAGGGAGAGTGAGGCCGGTAAGAGCTCGAAACGACTGCAGATTCAGAAGAATTCAGAAAGGACCATCCGGGCGAAAAGGGTTGAGACTGCAACGACAGACAAGACAGCAAACGAGTGGTGGAGCTGGACGGGATCGAACCGACGACCTCCTCATTGCGAACGAGGCGCTCTCCCAATTGAGCTACAGCCCCAGAAACAGGAACTACCGACCTGCTAACGGCCCGGTGGAAACCTGCATTCCAGCCGGTGGGAGCGCGGATTATAGGGGGCAGGTCACCGGGAAGCAAGGTTGCCACCCGTCACTCTGCGATCTCGTCCACGAAGCGTCGAGTGAACAGCGGAGCAAGCATGTTGTCGACAGGCGCATGGTCGTCCGTGAGAATGCGCGAGCTGCGCGCGGTGAGATACGCGCGCAGCTCCACCTGCGGAATGACGTACGCATTCTCGAATCGCGGCAACGTGCGGGAAGCGACGACGACGAACGTGGATCGGTCGCTGGTGGCGTCCTCCGCGGTCTCCAGCGCCACAGTGACCCGCCCTTGCCCGAAGACTGCTTCGAGCGTGCGCACGTACGCCGGCAGGAAACGCCCGTGCTGGTAATCGTCGATGATGTTCGCGACGAGCGCGCCGTCCGGCCGCAACAGTTCGTCGAGGCGCGCAGTCATTTCCCGCGTAGTGAGGTGATACGGAACGGACAGGTCATTGAACGCGTCGATGAAGATCGCGTCGTAAACACCGTTCTCTTCCGCGCGCATGGCGAACCAGCGCGCGTCGGCGTTGACAGTCCGGATACGGCCGCCGCGTGAGAGCTGAAACCAGCGCCGCGCGACTCGCGACACCGCCGGATCAATCTCCACGACGTCGACCTGGGCGTGCGGGTGATCGCGCTCGATCAGCCGCGGAAGCGTATAGGCACCACCGCCGATGAAGAGCACGCGGAATGCGGCGCGACGCCGTGCGGTCTCCCGAACGACCTCATTGAAGGCGCGCAGGTAGTCGTACTCGAGATACGCGGGATCGCGCGGGTCGGCGTACGAGTGCACGAGATGGTCGAGATGCAGCGCGTTGATGGGCTTGCCGTCGTCCTCCCGCACGGTCCGCTCCACGCGGATCGTGTAGTACTGACTCTCCTCGAAATGCAACGTGCCGATCCCGGCGTGCAGAACAGGGTCGTGTGACGGAGGCAGCAGCGGCTGCGTTCGCAGAGCCAGAAAGGCGAGCCCCGCCAGGAGCACCGCACCGCCAGCGATCCGTACGCGCCGGCCAACGAGGTCCCCGAGAATGAGGGCGGCCGCAATCAGAACGACCCCTGTGCCGATCAGCGTCGCCCGAGTCCCGAACGCCGCCACGAGCCAGAATCCGGTCACGAAGGTGCCGGCGATGGATCCCAGCGTTGACAGCGCATAAAGCCTCCCCACGACGCGACCCGTCGTATCGAGATCGCGGACCACGAGCCTCACCGCCACCGGCGAGATCATTCCCAGAAAGAAGGCGGGAAGAAAGAAGAGCAGGAAGGACAACGCCACCACGCGCGCGAGAAGAGTGGTGGCAATGCCAAGCGTCGTGAGCAGGCCGTCGTCGCCGGCGAGAAACGTCGTCGCCGGAACGATCAGCATCGCCGTGACCCCCGCCGCGAGCAGCAGCATGCCCAGCGTGGACGTGGCCGGACGACGGTCCGCGATCCAGCCGCCCGCCCATGCACCCGCGCTGATGCCCGCCAGCACGACCCCGATGATGCTCGTCCATGTGTACAGCGACACCCCCACGTGCGGCGCCAGCACGCGTCCCGCCACCAGCTCGATGACGAGCGTGCAGAACGATGCGGTAAAGACGATCACTGCCGCGCGGACGACATCGAGACGCACGCTTGCATTATCCCGTACGCAGCAGGCAGTAGGCAGAAGGCAGAAACGTTACTCCTGCTCCTGGCCCGCACGCATTCGCCTCTGCCTCGCCTCTGCCTCGCCTATGCTCCTGTGTCTTGCCTCTGGAGGCGGCGCGTACGGTAGCCGGTGGTGCGAGCGAAGCGAGCGACCACCGGTCCACCACCGTCCACGCATTTCGACCCCGGCAGGGGTCGCGGAGATCGCGAACAGCGAGGGGCGCATGGCAAACGTACGCGACCCCTGCCGGGGTCGGAGTCTCATCACGATTTGAATCCGGTGGTCGCTCGCGTTGTTCGCACCACCGGCTACCGTACGCGCCGCCTCCAGCGGCGTTTTCTGCAGCGCAGACTGCTACGGCTCGGGGCAGAAGCCGTTCGCTTTCTCGCGGCGTTCCAGCGGATCGCGGTTGCGCCGGAGCACTCCCAGCTTCACCAGCTCAGGCCGGAACTCGTACCGGATCCGCACAGACGCGATCGGGTGCGGCTCGAGCTCGATGCTCACGCTCTCCACTTCGTGCCGCGTGCGATCTCCCATTCCCGTCGCGGCGTAGTCTTCGGCGCGGCTCTTCTCCTGCATGCCCGACGCTGCCGGAGCTTGCGCCTCGGGTTGGTTGCGGTGCCGGCTGATCCTCGGGCGGCGCTCCCGGAAGAAGACGGCCTCGATCACGCCCAGGTTTGCGGTGCTGCCGATGGCGGCACCGTACGAGTGTCGTTCGCCGGTGAAGAAGAAGCGTCGCGCGCTCCGGTCGCTCACCTGCCAGCCGGAGATCTCCGCCGACTCGTAAGGCCCCAGCACCCACTTCGCCGCACTGAATGCGGCGGTGTGTCTGGAGTCGATGGTGTTCAGCCCGTCCACGGACAGTGCGACGGCGACGCGATCGGGCGTCGGGTTCGTGATCCTCAGCGAGTATTCGCGGCCGCGCGCCGCCTCGATGTAGGTCGTCCCTCGATGCGTGAGCTCCTCGCGCGCAACGCCGTCGACGAGCACGGTCAGACTGCTGGAAGCGAAGAGTGGAAGAGCGGAGAGCGTGAGAGCCGTGAGTAGCGTTCGCATGAAGGTGAGACGCCACTCGCCGAGAAAAGAAAACCGGCGCGGGACCGAATCTACTCTCCCTGCAGGACCGCGGCGCCGTACTGCACTTTCTTTCCCGCCTGCAGCCGGACCTTCGCGAGGTCGACACGCCCAGGCTCGAGCAGCATGACCACGCTCGAACCCATGTGAAACGTACCGAGACGCGCGCCTACGGCGATGTCGATGGCGGGGTCGTAGTTGCGCGGCACCGTGCGATCGATGTCCGCGGCATTGGAGATGAACGAGTCGTACACGACCGAGATCTTTCCCACGTTCGTGGCCCCGATCATCACCACCGCGACGAGACCCAGCGCCGACTCGACGTAGGTCACGACACGCTCGTTGATCGAGAACAGTTCATTCACGTTCGCGAGCGACCAGTCGTTGACAGGCCAGAGCTTGCCGGGAATGTGCACGCTCCGGACGATCTTCCCGCCGACGGGCGTGTGCACGTGGTGATAGTCCTGGGGGGAGAGGTACAGGTTGAAGAAGACGCCTTTTTCGAAGCGCTGCGCGAGCGCGGCGTCGCCGAGGAAGCTCTCGACGGTGTAGGTCTTCCCTTTGATCTGCTCGAGCCGCCCCTCGGTCACCGGACCAAAATTGCGAAGCACCCCATCCACCGGGCTGACGAGCTCCCCTTCGATGGGACGCAGACCCTCCCGCAGATCGCGCGTGAAGAAGTGTCCGACCGACTCGTAGTCGTTCAGAGCCTTTCCCGCCGCGCCGACGTCGATCTGATAGGTGTCCGCGAACCATCTCACCAGCCGCCGGCTCAACGGACGCGGAAGGCGCGCATTCACCAGCCGGCCCATCAAGCGACTGAGGTGGTTCTTGGGAACATAGCGGAGATAGCGATACATGACGTCAGGAGAGAGCGCTCGCTACCTCAGCATCGCCGAGTTGCAGCTGTTCCTGCGGATGCGCCAGGTAGTACCCCTGCAACAGGTCGATGCCGAGCTCGACACAGGCCTCGTATTCCTCCTGCGTCTCGATGCCTTCGGCGATCGTGCGCGCATTGATCTTGCCGGCGAGGTCGACCAGCATCCTCACCAGATCCTGCTTGATCGGCTCCTCCCGGAGGGTGGAAACGAGTCCTTTGGTGATTTTCAGGTAGTCAGGAGAAAGCGCCGCGATGGCCTCCAGTGAAGCGTAGCCGGAGCCGGCGTCGTCGATCGCGACCTCGATTCCCTTGTCGCGGAACTCCTTCAGCAGCTCGCGGAACTGCGCGTAGTCCGCAATGGCCGCACGCTCGGTGAGCTCGAACACGAAGTGTCCCTTGTTCGCGGCGAAGAACGAGACCATTTCATGGATACGGAACTCCGACTCCTCGAACATCTCCGCTTCGAGATTCAAGAGGAATTTGCGGTTGGAGAAGTCGACTTCCTGCAGCCGCCGCAGAGCCCCTTCCAGCGCGATCGCTTCGAGCGCCCAGGCCAGCTTCGCCTCACGCGCAAAGGAGAAGAGCATGTCCGAGTTGCGGAAGGAGGAATTGGCCGGTCCGCGCGTGAGCACTTCGTACCCGAACACGGTCGACTCGCGTGCGTCGACGATCGGCTGGAACAGGGTGGTGACGCGTTTGCGCCGGATGATGTCACGCAGCTCGCGCGTGAGCTGTTTTTTGCGGTGCTGCTCGGCATTGCGCACTGCGTCGGCGGCGGTCTGCATCCCCGAGTACACCTGACGCTCCAGGCGGATCTGCGGCCGGTAGTCGATGCGCGCAGTGCCGACGAAGAATCCGATCTGATCGCTTTGCACATGGGGGAACCGTTCGCGCGTGGTGTCGATGAGGGTCTGTCGCATGTCGTTCGCGAGGCGCTCCCAGGCGTTCTCAACGCTGAGATCCTGCCCCCGGGTCTCGTGAAAGATGTAGAAGCTCGACCCGCCCGTGCGATGACAGGTGACGATGGGGTTGGTGAACCGCAGCTTCGCCTCGGACGAAACGATCTGTCCCACGTTGCTGAGAAGCTCGTCGAAGAAGGCCCAGCCGTACTCGACCTCCAACGCTTCGAACTGTTGAAGGTCGATGAAGACCACGCCGATTTCGCCGTGCTCGATCATGATTTCCTTCACGCGATCGAGGACGATGGGCAGCGTGGGGAGCGCCGTGGCGCGGTCGAGCAGGGCGGTCTCCAGTGCCGTCCGCCCGGCCGCCTGCACCGCGTCGGTGGTGGAGGCGCGCGAGCGCGCCAGAACGTTGCGGACTCGTTTGAGCACTTCGTTCCGGTCGAACGGCTTGACGAGGTAATCGTCGGCGCCGACCTGCAGTCCTGTCAGGCGATCCTTGACGTCGCCCCGCCCGGTCACCAGGATCACGCCGATCTGAGAGGTGCGCTGCACCGCCTTGAGGGCCTGGCAGACTTCCCAGCCGCTGCGCTTCGGCATCATCACATCGAGCAGGACTGCGGAAGGTAGACGCAATTGGGCCAGCGCGAGAGCCTCTTCTCCATCACGCGCGACGAGGACTTCGCACTCCAGCGGCTTGAGATACGTGCTCAGCAGCAGTGCGACTTCCTCGTCATCATCGGCAATGAGTACGATCGGACGCGACATCAGTAGGCTCATCATTGCGGATAACAGGCCAGCGGAACAAGGTGTTCTGTGGGCTCCGGCTCGCGGTTGGCAGTGGGAGTGGGCGGGGAATGAAAGCCAGGAGCCTTTATCCGGTTCGTCGTCGGCCTTCCCCGGTCGCCCTCGCCTCCCGCCACCCGCCAACTGCCAGACCGCCAACCGGCCAGAGGGTTGCATCCAGACGGTCGCGGGCGTAACGTTCGTCGCCCAGCTGGCTGAACTCGACTGCAAAGCACCGTTCGAAGCACGGCTCGGGACCCTAGAAAGATGTGTTCATGATCAGATTCGGTACCTCGGGATGGCGTGGTGTCATCGGCGAAGACTTCACGTTCGAGAACGTCCGCATCGCCACGCAGGGCATCGCCTCCTATCTCAAGAAATCAGGGCAGCAGGGAACGGGCGTGATCGTCGCGTACGACACCCGCTTCCTCTCCGAGAAGTTCGCGTCCGAGGCCGCCAGGGTTCTGGCGTTCAATGACATCAAGGCGTTTCTCTGTACGCGTGACGTTCCGACGCCAGTGGCCGCCTTCGAGACCATCCGCCGCAAGGCGATGGGCGCGATCAACTTCACCGCCTCGCACAACCCGCCCGAGTACAACGGCCTGAAGTTCTCCGGCTCGAACGGCTCGCCGGCGCTGCCCGAGATCACCAGACAGATCGAGCGCGAGATCCACCTGGTGCAGCAGAAGAACGAGCGGATGGACGTCTACGAGAAGACGGAGCTGATCGAGGAGATCGACCCGAAAGACCGCTACCTGACGGAGCTGCGGCAGAAGGTCGACATCGACGCGATCCGCAAATCCGGACTGCGCATCGCCATCGATTCTCTATACGGCACGTCGCGCGACTACCTCGACTACTTCCTGCTCGAGGCGGGCGTCGAGGTGAAGATCATCCACAACTACCGCGATCCATATTTTGGTGGCTTCTCACCGGAATGCAACGAGAAGAACCTCGCCGAATTGCGCAAGGTGGTCACCGACGAGAAGTTCGACCTCGGTCTGGCCACGGACGGCGACGCGGACCGATTCGGCATCATCGACGATCGCAACCGCTTTGTCTCCGCCAACACCATCCTGGCCCTTCTGGCGGTGTACCTGAAGCGCTATCGCAACATCCCGGGCGGGCTGGCGCGTTCAGTGGCGACGACGCACCTCATGGACGCAATCGCCAGAAAGCTCGATGTGCCGCTGTACGAGACGCCGGTCGGCTTCAAGTACATCGGTGAGCTCATCCTGGCCGACAAGATCGCGCTGGGTGGCGAGGAATCAGCCGGCATGTCCATGTACCGTCATCTCCCGGAGAAAGACGGACTCCTGGCGTGTTTGCTCGTTGCCGAGATGGTCGCACGCACAGGCAAGAAGATCGGACAACTGGTCGAAGAGATGCACGCAGAGTTCGGCGCCTTCTTCAGCAAACGCGTCGACCTCAAGCTCACGCCGCAGCTGAAGGAATCGCTTGCGGACAAGCTCGAGAATCCGCCGCGCCAGATCGATGGCTTCACAGTGCGCGACATCAACACCACCGACGGCGTCAAGCTGATCTTCAACGAGCAGACCTGGCTCCTGTTCCGCCTTTCCGGCACCGAGCCCGTGGCTCGCGTGTATGCCGAGGCTCCCAGTCCGAAGGAGCTCAAGCACGTGCTCGATGCGGGGAAGAAGTTCGTCGCCTGATTTTTGCCTTGTCGGTTGTCGGTTGTCGGTTGTCCGTGCGGTTTTCGCACGGGCGACAAGTCGCGGAGACTGATGAACTGACAACGACCGGCGTGAGACACCTCACTAGCGAGTCACTCCACGGGTACACTCCCGTCATGCGACGAATGCTCCTCGCCGTAGCCTTGCTCCTCCCCTACTCTGCTTCGGCACAGGTCCGGATTTATGCGAGCGGCGGCAAGAGCGTGACGACCTGGCACGGGCAGGCTGACCTCCAGGCCATGCACATCGAGCTGGGGTACGCGCTTTCGTCGAGAACGACGGTTGCTGTGGCAGTGAGCCCGATGATCCTCCGGCAACCTCGAAGCTTTTTTGGGGATCAGTACGGCGATGGCAACGAATCCGTCCGTGCGCTGGGGTCGTCGCTGCTCCTGCGCCGCTCGTTTCGCGTCTCCGCGCCGGTGCAGTGGTACCTCGAAGGGGGGACCGGTCCCATGATCGCGGACAAGCGATCACCTGCGGCGACCTCCCGCTTCAACTTCGTGACGCAGGGAGGCGCAGGGTTCGTTTTCAACGCGCAGGGGCGTCTGCCGGTCATCGCCGGGTATCGCTTCATGCACATCTCCAACGGCGGGTATTCGCCGCGCAACCATGGGTGGAACATGTCCGCGGCTGTGCTCGGGGTGCAGCTCAGAAGCGCCACGACGCGCCGGCGCTGACGATCAGAGGGTCGAGGCCCAGCGTCGATGGCAGGGGGGCTCGCGGGTCGCTCGCGAGAAGAATGCCGGCCTCCGCCTCGAGCGGAAGGTACGCCACGCCCAGCTCGAGCGACACGCGGGGATGGATGCGATACCGAACGCCCCCCTCCACGAGAACGGTCACCTCGGGATCGAACTCGGCCTCGATCGCTTCGCCGAAGTAGTCGTCGAGATTGCCGATCACGACCAGAGCGCCGCCCGCTCCCGCGAATGCTGAGAAACGCAACCGGCCGCCGCAGTGAACGCGCACCGTGACGGAGTAGATGTCCAGCCCGAGCGTGCCCAGGTCGACGTCCGCCGGAGGCGGCTCGTCGGGAAACAGGATCGCCGCGGGATTCACGAACGTCGCAGCAGCGCGCGTCGAGAAGCGCGGAGACCAGACTACGTCCGCGAAAACCGCAAAGCCGCGTCCCGCTACGATGTCCAGCGTTCCGGTGTCTCCGGTCGGCAGGACGACGACGTGCTGCACGCCCGCCTCGACCTCGGCGGCGGCGAGGGACGCGCACAGGAGCACAGCGAGCAGCAGTGAGATGGAGCGCAACAGCGGGCATTGTAGTCTTCGAGTCTTCGAGCCCGGTCTTATTCGCGAGGGTCGTCGCGAGAGACGCGCGTCAGCGCAGCTGTCATCCCGAGCGTGAGTCGAGGGGCCAGTGCGGGCGGGGCGACAGGCAAGAGCCC
>JANMSA010000876.1:0-1518 GCA_031388865.1 Acidobacteriota bacterium
CCACGGATTCCAGCAGCGCGACGCTGTCCGCCGGCTTCACACCGTTCAGCCACACCACCTCGCGACCGCCGGCGTCGAGCTGACAGTCCTCCGAGAACACGCGGACGCGCTCGACCTGGCGATTCACGATCCGGAAGAGCACGATCATCTCGTCTGCCCCCTCCAGCTTCACTGGACCAAGCGGCTGCTGCGTCCGCGAGGTCATCGTCGTGCCGCCCGGCGCCGGTTCGAGCGCGCACTGTCCACAGCACGTCTGTCCGTCCGACCTGACCATGGTGCCGTTGACGAACGTCGTGCCGGAGTTGAAGCAGCACATCGTCCGGTCGCCGTCGACGACCGGCACGCTGTAGCCAATCCAGGCGATGTCGGCCTGCGCCGTCACCGCGGCGCGGAACGTCTGCTGCAGGGTTGTGACTGCCTGCGGTGTCACCCGCCCATTGGTGACGCGAGGTTGTTGCGCCAGGACCGCCGTCGCCACCGCGGTGGTCGTCAGGATCGCGCCGAGCGCAGCGAAGGTTCGTGACATGGTGCCGCTCCTCACTTGCCCAGCAATTCGATCATGTAATCGGTCGCGACCTTGGACCGCATCTGCGAGAGCCTCCCGACCAGGTCCTTCTTCAGGGTCATGTCCTGCTCCTTGCGCGCCAGCCCCACGAGCGCCGGCGCATTCTCCTGAATGACCTCTTGGTCCGTCAGGTTGATGCCCTCGAGGAAAAGCGAGATGTTGTCGTTGATGTCAAACCCGACGGAAACGTCGAGCTGACCGTACTCGCGGTTGAACTCGGGCAAGCTGCCGCGGCCGGACGCCGTGATCAGCCACTGGTCGCGCCAGTTGTACGAAGCGCGCGCGCTGAAGCGCTCATTCTCGTAGTACACCGACGCGTTGTATGCCTTCTTCGAAAGACCAGGGAACGTCAACGGCGAGCCGTCGAAGATGTTGGTCTGGGTGAAGCCCTTGTCGTCCTGATACGTGTAGTTCGCCAGCACGCCGAAGCCGCTCCAGAATCCCGGCAGATCGCTGAACGCGTACTGCACGCCGGCTTCGACGCCGGTGATCTCCACCTTGTCGTTGCCGTTGATCGGGCGCGACACCTGGTACGTCAGTCCGTCATTCACGTTCACCTCTGCCGCGGTCTGCAGCAGGATGAATCGCGAGATTTCCTTGCGGAATACGGCCAGCGACGCGTAGTTGGTATCGGAGAAATACCACTCGAGTCCCAGGTCGTAGTTCGTCGCGAGGAACGGGAGCAGCGACGGGTTGCCGCGCGAGCCGGTCAGACCCACGACGTCGAGGCTGCGGCGGATCGCGAGCTGGCCCGGCGCCGGACGCGCGAGAACCTTGCCAGCCGCGAGACGCATCACGAGAACGTCGGGGATGAACCCGACCTTCAGGTTCATCGACGGCAGAGTCTCGCTGTATCCGCCCTCGATCGTGCCGATCGGGAACGAGATGTTCGCGCCCTGCTGGATGCGCTGATAACCCGTCGAGCTCGTGTCGGTGTCGACGCGGCGAACGCC
>JANMSA010000909.1:0-1507 GCA_031388865.1 Acidobacteriota bacterium
ATGGGTTGGTCTCCGTGTGCGACCAGTGGGACCGTCGCAGGTGGCTCTGGGAACTCCGTCTGAACGCGTGAGGAACTAACCCACGTCAAGATCGGAGGCCAGCCCAGTCATAACTTCTATACCGCAACAGGCATCGCGATAGATTGAGTAATGCCCGTCATCTCGCGCTTCCTCGGCATCGCGATCGCCATCTACTACCGCGATCACGCGCCGCCACACTTCCACGCTCTGTACGGTGACTTCGAAATCACCGTGAGTATCCGGGACGGGACCGTGAACGGTGAGTTTCCTCGGCGCGCCGAAGGGTTGGTGCTCGAATGGCTCGAGCAGCACCGGGCGGAGCTCTTGGTGGACTGGGACCGTGCCCAGGCAGGTGAGCCCCTCCTCCCCATTCCGCCGCTCGATTAGTATTCGACAGGAGGTTTCCATGCTGAATGTTCAAGCACTCGAGTACCGCGGTGCGCACCGCCTCTGGCTTCGGTTTAATGACGGGGCTGAGGGCGAGGTTGATTTGCGCGCGCATCTCGACGGACCGATCTTTCTTCCACTTCGTGACCCGATGGCCTTCGCCGCGGCGCGCCTCGATCCGGAAGTCCGAACCGTTACGTGGCCGAACGGCGCCGATTTGGCGCCGGAGTTCCTTCACTCTCTGCTGAGTTCCGACGTGGCTGCGGTATAACGATGCGTTGCACTGACAAGCGATTTACTGATGGCGCCCGCTGACGCGGGCGCTTTTATGTGTTAGCTTGCAAGTGAACATTGGCGTTATACCGCAATGTCCTTCACATGAAGACACGCGTCCCGAACGCATCGCGCCCAACACCTGACGAGTTTCGCGCCCGCGTACGCTCGGCGTTCGGCTTTCTCGTGGACACCATGGGCTTCCACGTGGAGCCGATTCCCACTTCCGGATTCCACAACCCCGTCGCCGTGTGGTTCGCAAACGATACCACTCGTATCGTCGTTGAGGGGATCAACTGGGGCATGAATGCCAGAGTTGCGGTCGGTCGGGCCTCTGAAGCCTTCGAGAACTTCGATCTTGCCGATCTAGTCGCCGTACGCGAACCTCACGCTGAGCAGAGCGCGACGGATCGGGACGGTGGTCAGCTCACGCAGCTTCCGCAGATGGCAGAATGGCTCCTCGCGTACGGGGGCGATGTCCTCGCAGGTGATTTCTGCATCTTCCCTCAGCTACAGGCGCGCGTAGCTCAGCGCGCAGCGCAGTTCCGTGCCTCTCGAAACGCACTGTGACCAGATAGCGGTCGCGATCAATGCGCCTGCGGTATAACGTGCGTTGCAGCAGTCGTGCGATCTTCTGACGGCTCGCTTCGCTCGCTTTTATTTGACTCGCACGCAGCTGAACTTTGGCGTTGATATGACTGGGCTGGTGTCAAGGGATTCGGTTTACAAGGTGTGTTGCGAGTGAGGCGTGGGACGACGTGGGCCCGAGGCAGCATCGACGGTTGATCCTGCTGATATACGCCGATTACCACCTCGCAGTGGCAGT
>JANMSA010000936.1:0-1918 GCA_031388865.1 Acidobacteriota bacterium
TCGTCGTGATCACCGGCGTTTCCGGATCGGGCAAGTCATCGCTCGCGTTCGACACGATCTTTGCGGAAGGGCAGCGACGTTACGTCGAGTCGCTTTCCGCGTATGCGCGGCAGTTTCTCGAGCAGATGGAGAAGCCGGACGTCGACTCGATCGAAGGTCTGTCGCCCGCAATCTCGATCGAGCAGCGCACGACCTCGCGCAACCCGCGCTCGACCGTCGGCACGGTCACCGAGATCTACGACTACCTCCGCCTCCTCTACGCCTCGGTCGGCGTCCCCCACTGCACGCAGTGCGGCAACGAGATCCGGCCGCAGACCATCCAGCAGATGGTCGACCTTCTGCTGAGGCTTCCGAACGGGACGAAGTTCACCATCCTCGCGCCGTACGTCCGCGGAAAGAAGGGCGAGTACCGCAAGCAGATGCTGCAGATGGTGAAGGAAGGCTTCACGCACGCCATCGTCAACGGGGAAGAGATCGAGCTTTCCAGTCCGCCCGTGCTGGACAAGCAGAAGAAACACACCATCGACATCCGCATCGACCGCATCGTCGTCAAGGAAGGCATCTCCCAGCGCCTGGCCGACTCACTCGAGACGGCCACGCGCGTGACGAAAGGGCTGGTGAAGATCCTCTACCAGGAGGACCAGCGCCAGGAGCTGATGTCGCAGAGCTACGCATGTCCGGACTGCGGGATCTCGATTGGCGAGATCACGCCGCGTCTCTTCTCCTTCAACTCGCCCTACGGTGCGTGCCCCAAGTGTTCCGGACTGGGCGTGCTGCTGGAGATCGACGAGCGAAAGATCATCCCCGACGACTCCAAATCGATCGACGACGGCGCCATTGCACTCTGGAAAGAAGGGTCCGAGCATTGGCGCCTCAAGCAGATCCACACAGTGGCCAGGCACCACAAGTTCAAGCTCAGCACGCCGTGGGCAAAGCTGCCCGAGAAGGCCCGTCACTCCGTCTTGCACGGTTCGGAAGACAAGCTGCGCTTCGAGTTCGGGAGTGAAGACAGCGCGTACGAGTACACCGGCAAGTACGAGGGCATCATCCCGATGCTCAAGCGCCGTTATCTCGAGTCCGACAGCGACGACATCCGCGAGGAGATCGAGCGTTGGATGACCCCGAAGAAGTGTCCCGATTGCGGCGGCAGGCGCCTGAAGCCCGAGTCGCTGAGCGTGACCGTGGCCGGTCTCACCATCGATCGCATCGTGGCATTCCAGCTCCACGACGCGGCCGAGTTCTTCCGCGACGTGCATCTCACCGCGCGCGAGGAGGCCATCTCCGGCAAGATCCTCAAGGAAGTCCGGGACCGTCTCGGCTTCCTCAACACCGTCGGTGTCGGCTACCTGACTCTGGACCGCAACGCCGCCTCACTCTCTGGTGGCGAGGGACAGCGCATCCGCCTGGCGACCCAGATCGGATCGAAGCTGATGGGTGTTCTGTACGTCCTGGACGAGCCCTCCATCGGCCTGCACCAGCGCGACAACCGCAAGCTCATCGAGTCGCTGATCGAGCTGCGGGACATCGGCAACACGGTCATCGTCGTCGAGCACGATGAGGAGACCATCGAGACCGCGGACCACATCATCGACCTCGGTCCGCGCGCCGGCATCCACGGAGGCCACATTGTGGCCGAAGGGACGCTGGAGCAGGTCAAGACGTTCCCGAGCTCACTCACGGCGCAGTACCTTCGCGGCGAGCTCTCCATCGCGGTGCCTGCGGTGCGGCGACCTGTGAACGGCAGCAAGCTGGTCATCCGCGGCGCGCGGCAGAACAACCTCAAGAATCTGAACGTGGACATTCCGCTGGGGGTCTTCATCGCAGTGACGGGGGTGAGCGGTTCCGGCAAATCCACGCTCGTGAATGACATCCTGTACAAGGCGCTGTCGCGGCATTTCTACGACGCCATCGACACGCC
>JANMSA010001000.1:0-7296 GCA_031388865.1 Acidobacteriota bacterium
TTATCGCCATGCTCAGAAGAATCGCCATCGTCGGCCTTGTCCTTTTTCTTGCTTCGGCTGCCCGTGCGGATGTCCTCTTTCGAAACACCCGCGTCTTCGATGGCGCCCGCGTGCTCGAAGCCACGGATGTCCTCGTGCGCGATGGAAAGATCGCAGCGATCGGAAGGAAGCTTTCCGCCCCCAAAGGGATTGAGGTGGTCAATGGGGCGGGGAAGACCCTGCTGCCCGGACTCATCGACGCGCACACCCACGCCTGGGGCGACGCCCTCGAGCAGGCACTGCTCTTCGGCGTGACCACGGAGCTGGACATGTTCACCAGCGCCGGCTTCGCGAGTTCGATGCGCGAAGAGCAGGCCAGGGGACGCGGTTCCGCGCGTGCGGATCTTTTCTCGGCCGGCACGCTGGTCACGGCGCCCGGAGGGCACGGCACACAGTTCGGTGTACCGATCGCCACGATCTCTTCTCCAGATGAAGCGCAGGCGTTCGTCGATGCGCGGGTCGCCGAGGGATCGGACTGGATCAAGATCGTGTGCGATGACGGGAGCGCTTACGGCAAGAAGACTCCGACGCTGAGCGCGGCCACCCTGCGCGCCGTCGTCGATGCGGCGCACCAGCGAAAGAAGCTGGCTGTCGCTCACATCGGCACGCTTGCCGACGCCCGGATGGCAATCGCCGCCGGCGTGGACGGTCTGGTGCATCTCTTCATCGATCGGGAGCCCGATCCGGAGCTGGGCCGCTTCATCAGCAGACACAAGGCGTTCGTGATCCCGACTCTGGTCGTGCTGCAGAGCGTCACCGGCACGGCCGGTGGAGCAACGCTCGTCGACGATGTGCGTCTCGCTCCGTACCTCAACGCCGCCTCGCGTGCCGGCCTCGCTCAGTCGTTCCCGCAGCGCCCGGGTAGCCCGCCGAGAAGGTACGCGGCAGCGGAGACTTCGGTCCGGCAGCTGGTCGCCGCAAAAGTGCCGATTCTCGCGGGAAGCGACGCCCCCAATCCCGGCACCGCCCACGGCGCGGCACTGCATCGCGAACTGGAGCTGCTCGTCAAAGCCGGGCTGACTCCGGTGCAGGCGCTGACAGCGGCGACGAGCGCCCCCGCCAGGGCTTTCCGGCTGACGGATCGGGGACGCATCGCGACCGGCCTTCGCGCCGATCTTCTCCTCGTCGACGGCGATCCGACTCGCGACATCACTGCCACGCGCGCCATCGCGGGCGTGTGGAAAGGCGGCGTGACTCTGGACCGCGCGCCTTACGCGAAGGCCGTTGCTGCCGCGATCGCCGCGGTGGCGCCGGCGCCGAACAGTCTCCCTGCGAATCTGCTCAGCGACTTCGAGAGCGGTTCCCCCGTCGCTTCGTTTGGCACCGCCTGGATGCCGTCAGCGGATTCCATGGCGGGCGGCAAGTCGAGCGGCCAGCTCACAGTCGTCGACGGCGGCGCGTCCGGAACGAAGAAGGCCCTCGCCATCAGTGGCACCATCGACCCGACCCTTCCGTACGCCTGGTTCGGCGCGATGTGGTCCCCCGCGGAGGTCCCGATGACGCCGGCCAACCTGTCGTCGAAGAAAGAGCTGCACTTTCAGGTGAAGGGGGACGGGAAGAAGTACCGCGTGATGGTCTTCGCGCAGAGCAAAGGAATGATGCCGCTCATTGCAACCTTCGTCGCGGCCCAGGAATGGACCGAAGTGACCATGCCGTGGCAGATGTTTGGCACGGATGGGAAGGACGTCATCGCGATCCTCTTCTCTGGCGGGCCGGATGCGGGTCCGTTCGCGTTTCAGGTGGATGAGGTGGGGCTGCGGTAAGCGTAGCGTGTCCGGAACTCTTCCGACTTCACGATCCTGCCGATGAAACGCGCGCGCGTCATGAGCAGAGTCTCCCCGGGCGCGGGCGCGCGACGCAGAAGCAGGTCGTACACAGTGCGAACGAACGCCGCATCGTCGGTGCACTCGCTTCCATAGGCGATGCTCTCCGCCAGATCTTCGAGATGGAGCTCGCCGCGTTGCAGGCGTGGCCAGACGAACAAAGGGTCGAAGCCCAGGCGGCCGAGAAGCGGCAGGACGGTGTCCCGCCTGAGCCGTGCGGCGGCAAAGCCCGTTCGCGTGTTGCGCCATGTCTCGTTCTCATCCAACAGCGGTGAGAACGCGATCCGCGTCTGCACGTTCCCCTCCACTGGAAGCTGAAACGCCACCGCCAGGCGGCGCGTATCACCATTGCGCGGATCGAAGCTTGCCGGGGCCGTTGCTCTGGCAAAAGTAAACGTCACAGTGGCCAATCCCTCTGGTACCTCCAGCACGTGGTCGGACCAGCCGGCTTGCAGCGTCAGCGTGCGAACAAAGCGGCCGTTGACGGAGATCTCCACGCGCTGTTTGGGGAGCGACGCATGATCGATCGGCAGCATGCGCAGCCGCACCGTTCCCGGCACGATCATCGTGGCCTGTTCCCCGATCGCCCAGCGGAAGGCGTCCGCGCCGGAGCCTTCCACCGCCGCCCAGCCGTCACGGTAGAGAACCGCACCCTCCAGACCTGCGCTGATCGCGCGACGCTCCGGCTCCTGCGCCCGCTCGCGCAGAAAACCACCTGCGTAATGCAGACGGAACCTGTCGATGGGACTGGCGAGGATCAATGGATGACCGCACGTCCAGTCCCGCATCGGCGCGTCCCCGGGAGCGTTCGTGCTGATGATGAAGGTGGCCGGATGCTGAGATCGAAGCAGCTCTGCGATGGGGACGAGCGACGTCTGGATGTCCGTGACGCCGCGGTCGGGCTGGCGGGCCATGTAGTGGTCCAGGATGATGCCCGTCCACGGCTCCGCCGCGATCAAGACATCCCCGCGTTGCGCGTACCGGGCAATTCGGGCCGTGATGCCGCGCCAGTCGAGTTTCTGGAACGGCTCGCGCCGCGCCGCGCCCCACGTCTCCCTCGCCGTTGCGCCAACGACGAGCAGTGCCAGTCCGAATGCGAAGGCACGCTGGCGAACAGCGAACATCGCCGCAGCGGAGATCCCTGCACCGGCCAGCATGACGAAGCCGATCAGGCCGGGACCGATATATCGGAGGGCGAACCAGTGTCCGGTAATCTTCAATGCGGCGACCGCAAACGCCACCGGCAGCACGGTCATGGAGAGAACCATCAGGGCGGCGTGGCGACTGCGCCGGAGCAGCACCACAGAGCCGAGGACAGCGAACGCGGAAAGCGCGATGACGGTTCTGCCGTTCGCATCCGCCCCGGACGCGGATACGGTGAACGAGCGCAGCACGGTCGCGAAGAAGTCAAAGTCCATCGTCTGGAATGGAACTCCCGGCGTTTCGCCGGGTGGCCGTCGATAGAGGAGCAGGAACGCAGTTCCGATCACGACGTGCGGGAGCGCCGCCGTCCGTCTTCTGCTGAAGAGAGCCGCAATCGCCGACGCGGCCACGATCGGCGCAGCGACCGCGGACGTGTAGAGCATCGCTACGAGCACCGCGGAGACGGGTCGCCATGACGCACCGCGCACCAGCAGCATGAGCAAGGCGGCAGTGAGCAACATCAACAGCGCGTAGGGTCGCGCCTCGCGCGAGTAGTAGATGTGAAAGGGAGAAAGGGCGAGCAGAGCACTCGCTGTCAGTGCGCAGGTCGCAGGTCGCCAGAGAGAGGAACCAGGCCATTCCTCATCCTTCTGCTGCGGCTCGCGAACTGCGAACTGTGAACTGGTGATGGCTACCAGAGGGATCGTGGCCAGACCGAAAAGCGCCGCTGCGAGCCGTCCCGCGAACTCGTCGCTCCCCGCAACGCGGGACGCGGCTTGCGTCGCGTAGTACAGCGGCCCATGTTCCGCTTCGAATCCGGTCAGCCAGCGCCACCACGGCTGCGCGAGCGCCTCGGATGTCAGCTGCTGGCCCAGCACTTCATCGAGCCAGTAGCTCGGAGCGCCGAGCGCATCGAAGCGGAGGTACGCGCCGAGCGCGATCACCAGCGCCAGAAGCGCGAGCCTGCTCACTGAGTCTTGGGAGCGACCACCCACTCCGTCCACGCGCGCGCGCTCTCGTTGCCGCTCTTGTCGATCGAGGCCACTCCGTAGCGATAGGCGATGCCGAGATCGGCATTTGGATCCGTGATGGACGTCGCGGTGACGATCTCGTTCACCAGTGCCACTGTGCCGATGTCCTTGATGGCGTTGTCGTGTCCCATCCCTTCGGTCCTGTAGAGACGGTATCCGGCAAGGTCGGGCGACTCGACCGCGTCCCAGATCAGGCGCACCGCCCGCTGCTCGATGAGCGGCGTGATGCTCGCCGGCACCGGTGGCGGGATCAGGTCACGGAACGTCACTCGTGCCGGTGCCGACGGATCGCTCTGCAGGAGCGGCGGCCCGTTCGTGGCGATCGCCGCGACGCGGTACTCATGCTCCCCGTACGACGGCGCGTCTTTGAAAGTCGTGGCAAGGACAGGCGCGGTGTTGATGGGAGCGTCCAGGTCTCCCGGAGACGTTCCGGGGGTCGTGCGATAGACGTTGTAGCCGGTGACGATTGGCCCTTCGACTCCGCCAACGGATGTTTGCGGCGCCGTCCAGGTCACGGTGACCCCGTCCGCGGTCGCGGTTGCCGTGACGCCCGGCGGCGGGATGCCGACGGGCAGAGGAACGATGATCGCCAGGTTCGAGAACTCGCTGCGAGCGGTCCCGCCCTCCGTCACGACCGCGTACGTCAGTCGCACCGGACGCCCATCGGTGGAGCGGAAGCGGGGGGTGTCCGTGAGGATGAGCCGCCCGCCCGCAGTGGCGCCCGCCAGGTTGGCCTTCTCTATGCTCTGCACGCGATTGCTGAGCTTCGCGAATTGCACCTGGGTGATGGCCGGGACTCTCGAGAACAGGACCAGAGGCTGTGGCTCGGCCATGTCGGCGGCGCCCGAAGTCAGCGTTCTCGAATCACGGCCACCCGGCGCGACGGGAAGCTCTTCCTCGTAGCGATGGATGGAAATGCGCTGGATGTCCGGAAGACTGCGGCCCGCGGTCGTGAGAGCGGGGTAGCTCCACGAGAGGATCACCCGATCAGCACGCTGTGTTACAACGAGGTCGCTCGTGGCTCGAGGGATGACGGGGACGGGAGGGCGTGGGTCTCCGCGTTTGCCGCAGGCCAGAAGTACGAGAACGAGCGAGATGAGAACTTTTCTCACGAGGCGCGATTCTAACGATGAACGATGAACGATGAACGATGAACTTTGGGCGGTGGCCTGTTCATCGTTCATCGTTCACCGTTCATCGTTCGTTCTGGGAGACAGGTTATGTGCGGAATCATCGGCTATGTCGGCTCGCGGGACGTGGTGCCGGTTCTCCTCGGCGGACTGAAGAAGCTCGAGTACCGCGGGTATGACAGCGCGGGCATCGCCGTGGTCAGCGCCAGCGGAGTGGAAGTCGTCCGCGCCGAGGGGAAGCTCTCGAATCTGGAGGGGAAGCTCGCCGACCATGAGCTCCACGGAACCTTCGGCATGGGCCACACACGCTGGGCGACGCACGGGAAGCCAAACGAGAACAATGCCCATCCGCACCGTGACTGCACGGGCAACGTCATCGTCATTCATAACGGCATCATCGAGAACTTCCTCCCGCTCAAGCAGCGCCTGAAATCTCAGGGTCATGAGTTCAAGAGCGAAACGGACACCGAAGTCGTCGCGCACCTGATCGAGGAGTACCGCAAGGATGGCACCCCGTTCGTGGCCTCCGTGAAGAGGACGCTCAAGGAGCTGGAGGGTCACTACGCGCTGGTGATCATCGCCGCGGACGACCCGGGCACGATCATCGCGGCGAAGAATGGCCCGCCCCTCGTCATCGGCCTTGGCGAAGGGGAGAACATCGTGGCGTCCGACGTCGCCCCTCTCCTCGCTTACACGCGCAACATCATCTACCTCGAAGACGGCGAGTACGCCGTTGCGAACGACAAGAAGGTCGAGCTCTTCTCGAAGGACGACCAGCCGGTCGAGCGCGAGCCGAAGAAGATCCTATGGGATGCCGTCATGGCCGAGAAGGAAGGCTACCGGCACTACATGCTCAAGGAGATCCACGAGCAGTCACGGGCCGTCCGCGACACGTTCAACGGCCGGATGTTCGAGGAGTCTGGTGAGGTCTTCTTCAACGACCTGCAGTTCACTCCTGAGGAGTGGGCAAAGTTCACGCGCATCCACATCATCGCGTGCGGAACCTCGTGGCACTCAGGGCTGGTCGGGAAGTTCGTGCTGGAGAACGCGGCGAAGATCCCTGTGGAAGTGGATTACGGCTCGGAGTACCGGTACCGCGATCCCATCGTCGACGAGAACACGCTGGTGATCGGCGTGACGCAATCGGGCGAGACCGCCGACACCATCGCGGCAATGCAGGAAGCCAAAGGGAAGGGCGGGAAGCTCATTGCGATCTGCAACGTGATTGCAGCGGCTGCGACACGCATGTCCGAGGGGACCATCTATACGAACGCGGGGCCGGAGATTGGCGTCGCGTCCACGAAGGCGTTCACGACCCAGCTCACCGCGTTCTACCTGCTCTCGCTCTACATCCGCCAACTGCGGGGCGACGATCGTGAGGACATCCGCTATGCCATGCACGAGCTGTCGACCATCCCTCACAAAATCGAGCGCCTGCTGAAAACGCAGGAGAAGAAGATCCAGCAGCTGGCCAACAAATGGCACAACGCCCAGGACTTTCTCTTCCTCGGCCGGGGCGTGCATTACCCGATCGCGCTGGAAGGCGCGCTCAAGCTGAAAGAGATCTCGTACATCCACGCCGAGGGGTATCCCGCCGGCGAGATGAAGCATGGTCCAATCGCGCTCATCGACGAGAACATGCCCGTCGTGGCGGTGGCCACTCACACCCCCGTCTACGACAAAGTCGCATCGAATCTGCAGGAAGTGAAGGCGCGCGATGGAAAGCTGATCATCATCTGCGACGAAGGTGACGAGGCGATGCAGCAGCTCGCGGACGACTTCATCGAAGTGCCGTGGACTGTGGAGCCGCTGCAGCCGATTCTCACCGTGATCCCGACGCAGCTCCTCGCGTACTACATCGCCCTGCGCCGCGGCTGCGATGTGGATCAGCCGAGGAATCTGGCGAAGAGCGTCACCGTCGAGTAGGCCCTTTCACCCTGAGGCGGTTTCTGCGAAGGGTCGATGGAGCCCTCCGGAGGACGAACCCTCAGGCGCTGCCGGGTCGCGCAGTCTCTGCAGCTCGCTCATTCTTGACGATTCCAGCGTCTCCGCGCGGGCCGGTTTTAGAAAGGCGTGGTCCTCCAGAGGGCTCCACAGACCCTTCGGCAAAAGGCGCCTCAGGGTGAAGGG
>JANMSA010001004.1:0-6181 GCA_031388865.1 Acidobacteriota bacterium
CGCAGAGCAGTGAACCGCGTCTGGATTTCCGTGATGGTCTGCATGCATTTCCCCTTGCCCGACGGTTCACAGTCTCATAGCGTCAGAGTCTCGTAGAGGCGTGATCGCGCCCGCCGCGGCTACGAGACTGTGAACCTTTGAGACCGTGAGACGTCACGTTCGTGAATCCCTCATTCAAAGCAGCGAGCGTCATCCGCCCTCCCGTCAAACCATCCACCCGCTTCCGCAGGGCGTCGCCGCGCAGGCCGCTCGTGAGCGCCACAGTACGAGTGAGCGCTTCGTGGTAGAGCGTGATGGCCTCGTCGTAGGAAGTGACGTCGCGATAGAGCGCACCAAGTGAGTCCACCAGATCCACCGCTTCCGACCTCGTGTCGCGATGATCATCGTCGGGCGGCCCCAAGCGCCGCCCACCTCGCCAGAATAAGAGTAACGCGATGACGCAGAGCATCAGGAGGAAGGGTCCGAGGTTCCAGTCCTTCATGAGCTCGAAGGTGCCGTCGCCGCTGACGATGCCGTGCGGCACCTCGTCGAAGTAGACGGGGCGCCGGCCCGCGAGTGAAGTGAGCAGCGCCAGGTGATGCGCCTTGGCGAGGTTCTGATTCTGAAAGAGCTCCGGCCACGACACGACGAACAGATCGCCATCGCCGACGCGTTCGCGCGCGACGATCACGCGATCGGCCGCGGTGAACAGTGCATGCATGCGAGGGCGCAACGACAGAAAGGCGCTGCTCTTCTCCGGTACCTGCAGCTCGTCGATGCCCGGCCAGATCGGAAAGACTTTCTTCGCGACGGCCGTGGCTGGCGTTCCCGCTGGCAGGATGCCGGTGTGTGATGCGAGAACGATCCGTCCGCCCCGGCGGACGAACGCGTCCTCGGCAGCCGTGAGCAGCGTCTGCTCCCGTGGTCGCGGCGGACCCATCTCTTTTTCCTGGAGATCCTCCGGATCGAAGAAGATCGGGATCTCCTGTGTGATGCGAAAGACCACGGCGTCCGGCTCGATGGGATCCCGGCCGAGGGGGCGGGTGAGCATCGCCATTCTGCCGCGGCGTGCAAGGTACGCGGCGGCCTGCGACAGCCCGGGACCGGCGGTGTTGGCGGAGGAGTACTCGTCGTACACCCGCTCGGACGCGCGTCGATCGGTGACGATCCATACGACGGTGACTGCGACGAATGCCACCATCGCCAGGATCAGCGGAAGAATGCGCCTCATGCGGCACCCCGCAACTCGCGCCGCAGCGCCTCGAGGATGCCGGCGGCCCGCTCGCTGCAATGCTCCAGCGCCTCTTCGGTGCTCTGGTCGCCGCCGTACCATTCCTTCTCGAAGCGGCGCGTGAGCTCGATGAGATCAGGGCGCCACGACAGCGCCGGCGGCAGCGAAGCGACATACTCCCAGTTCGTGCGGCCTCTGCGGAAGTGCAGGATCCCGGCTGCGTAACAGGTGACGAGAACCGCGTGATACCAGGCGCGGATCGCCTCCCGGAACTGCCGCGCCCCGGCCAGGTCACGGGCGTAGCGTTCCCAATCCGAGGCTCCACGGGAGAGCGGGTCTTCGTCGCGCTTCGAGCCGAGGGGCGTGCTCGTTTCCACGACGTCCTCGGCGCGTTTCGATGCGCGTAGCACTTTCACCGCCAGCAGGATCACCAGCAGAACGATTGCAACGACCACCGCGGAGACGATCCAACGCAGGCCAGGAGTTCCCCCTCCCGGGCCCGATTGTTCGCGGGGCAGGAGGTCGAGCAGCCAGTCGATCAGCGCCAGAATCCTTTTCCAGACCCAGCGGAACATGTCGGCGATGGACGTCGCGACCCGCTCCAGAAACGGCAGCTCCCGATCGGGGGCAATCCGAAGGTTGCCTCCGCGTGGCAGCACAGGCGGCTCCTGGTCCGCTGCGATCTGCTCGAGGAGGCGGCGGTTGCCGCGAGCGGCCTCCATTCCACCCGCGCGGCGCAGCTCGTCGATGGTGAGGAGCAACCGCGCGCGATGCGGGCCGTCGGGGCGCGGTGCGTTGCGGATCGCATCGAGCAGCGATGCGTCGGATACGAACCTTCCTTTCGCCCAGACCACGTCCGCGTCCATGAGGAACAGCGCTTCGTTCTTTGCCTCCGCGAGTTGCCGCGCCGCGAGCAGGCCGTCGATGCGCTGCAGGGCGTTGACGTAATCCGCGAGCGGGATCCGCGGCGCCGCGGCGGCGGCCGTCGCCACGAGGAGCAGGAACGCGAGCAATGTGCGCTTCACGATGCGCTCCTCAGTTCTTCGAACCAGGCACGAAGGTCGTCGCCGCGTTCCTCCGCTCCCGCCTTGCGCACGAACACCACCTGCGCCGCAATCCAGAACGGCTCTACCGCAACGAAAGCTCCGGCGACGAGCATCAGCAGGTAGCGGCGGTTGTTCGGGGTGAACAGGAGTTGCCAGTTCGGCGCGTCGAAGCCGCCGATCGCGCTGACCAGCCATACGCCGAGGGCGAACGCCGCGGCGACGTTGACCAGGGCGACGAACAACGCACAGAAGAAAACGAAGACCAGCGCGAGTGGAGTCATCGTCCGCGCATGACGCACGATGGCGCGGAACGGTGCGATCAGGCTCACGCGCTCGTTCAGCTCGGCGGTGCCGATGGCGAGACCGGCGAAAATCGCCGCGACGAGAACGCCGACGCAGGTGAAGATGCTCACGTATCCGAAGAGGATGGCCACTGAGGAAGTCAGCAGATAGCTGGCCAGTGCGGAAGCGGGGACGCGCCATGCTTCGCGTCCTGGCCGGATGCCGCGTCCGAGGGCGAGACGGCACGCGCGTGCGAACACGGTCCGTCCCCAGAGAGCGATGACGATCGCGGCGACGACCATCATCGCAGTGCCGCCAAGGAGATCGCCGTATTCGGTCGCTCTGCCGCCAACCTCCAGCAGTTGATCGAGGAAGAGCGCCTGCAGAAAACGGTAGGGGATGGCCGTCGCAATGAGCACACCGGCCCACGGCGCTGCGACCATCGAAACGACCTCGCTTGCCTCATCCAGCACGGCGGTCGTGGAGAGCGTGGCGCGGATCAAAAGAGTCCCGCAAAGAGCGCGGCCGTCCAGACCATCAGCCGGGCGCCCACGAAAAGGAGGAGTGCGGAGACGCCGAGGACGGCGATCCAGGAGAGGACGGGTGAACGCTCGACCGTCGCGCGCTGTTGCACGGCCAGACAATCGGCGCAATGCCAGATTCCGTCCCACTGTGTCGCGCACTCCTGACAGAGCGTCTTCGCGCACGTCATGCAGCGCGCGTAAGCAGCACGCTGCGCGTGAGAAGCACACCACTGCGAGGCAGGGGGCATGGGGGAAGATCTTAGCGCACGGTGGGGGGGTGTCGGTTGTCCGTTGTCGGTTGTCTGTGAGTTCTGGCTGGGTCGACATGCTGCGTTTGCCCGGACCTGCAAATCATCACCCGTTCCTCGTCGCGAACTCTCGCCCAGGGGTGACAGCACGGATAACTGACAACCGACAACTGACAACGATTTGCCCGCCACCGCCAACGGGCTTGCAGCGGACGTCAGCGCCTGCTATGGTGCGCCCTCCAATGACGGCCCTGCGTTACGCGTACGCGATCTATACCTGACGTGGGGCACATCCGCCCCGACGTGAGAAGGGGCGCGAACCGGTAACGGTACATCCAACCTCTTCCCGCGCCGGAAGAGGTTTTTTTGTGATGAACGAGACCGAAGCCGAAATCGAGCTGACCCGCCTCCGGGACGCGATTGACCGCGTGGACGAGGTGCTGGTGAAGCTCCTCAATCAGCGCGCAAAGTACGCCGTCGAGATCGGGGAGATCAAGGGGCTTCTCGCGCTCCCCATCTACGCGCCCGAACGGGAGAAGGAAGTGCTGCAGCGCGTCGAGCGAACCTCTGCCGGCCCACTCCAGGACGCGGCCGTGCGCCGCCTGTTCGAGCGGATCATCGACGAGTCCAGAAGGGTCGAGCGCGAAAGCGCATCTCCGGCATCACCCGTCCACCGCCAGACCTCAACCGCCAATCAGGAGCCCCAATGATCATCGTGATGCAGAAGCATGCCGCCGATTCGAGTGTTGAGCACGTCGTGGCGGAGCTCATCAAGCGCGGCTTCGACGTGCACCGCTCCACGGGGGCGGACCACACTGTGCTGGGCGTCGTAGGTCGCGTCGACACTCTGGACCCGCGTGAGTTCGAGCTCCTGGACGGCGTTCAGGAAGTGGTGCGCGTCAGCGAGCCGTACAAGCTCACCAGCCGGACCTTCCGTCCGGAGAAGACGATCGTCCGTGCGAAGGGAGTGGAGATTGGCGGGGACAAAGTCGTGATCATGGCCGGCCCCTGCACGATCGAAAGCGAGGAGCAGCTCTTCGAGACCGCACGCAGAGTGGCACGGGCCGGCGCGAGCGTCCTGCGTGGTGGCGCGTACAAGCCGCGCACCTCACCTTACGCATTCCAGGGGATGGGCGTGGAGGGTCTGAAACTGCTGCGCGCGGCTGGCGATGAGACCGGGATGGCCACAGTGTCGGAAGTGATGGAGCTCGGCCAGATCGAAGGAATGCTCCAGTATGTGGACATCCTGCAGGTCGGCGCCCGCAACATGCAGAACTACAATCTATTGAGCGCCCTCGGCCAGATCCGAAAGCCGGTGTTACTCAAGAGAGGGATGTCCGCGACGATCGAGGAATGGCTGCTCGCCGCCGAGTACATCATGGCCGGCGGCAACTACGACGTCATCCTTTGTGAGCGTGGCATTCGCACGTTCGAGACGTACACGCGCAATACGCTCGATATCTCCGCCATCCCCGTCATCCAGAAACTCTCCCACCTCCCCATCATCGCGGACCCCTCCCACGCAGTGGGACGCAGAGACAAGGTCATGCCCCTGGCGCGCGCCATTGTGGCGGCGGGCGGAGACGGAGTGCTGATTGAGGTGCATCACGATCCGGAGAAGGCGGTATGCGACGGGCCACAGTCGCTCTATCCGGATCAGTTCGCGAGGTTGATGGACGAGCTGCGGATCATCGTTCCGGCGGTGGGGAGAAGCATCTAGGGCCAATGATTCAGTCTTGACGTCATGAAGGACCAGTGCAGAGGCGCGAGGCAGTGGGGTCAGGCCTTCGTGTTTCGGTCATCGTTGGTGAGGTGGTGGGGTCAGGCCCTCGTGAGGTGGTGGTGGGCGAAAGGGGCGTCGGGCATGGTCCGGGTCGGGGGCGAAGAGTCCGAGGATGGCGTCGGTATCGAGCCATTTCTCTGCCAGATCGAGGCCCGCAGTCGATCGATAGCTGGACCAGCGGTAGTTCTCCGGAAGGGTCACCATCCCCGCTCGCACGGGGTTGAGGACCAAATAACGAAGAACTTCCCGCAAGTAAGTCTCCCTCTCGATCAGAAACGATTTGAACCGGCCCTGAAAGAGATGCCCGCAGCGGCCGTGGCGGTGATTGAACCACCCGGCGTACGTGCTGTTGAGCCAGTGCATGCCGCGGGAGAGGTTGGGCTCGTGGGTCTGGATGACGAGATGAAAGTGATTGGTCATCAGCACCCAGGCCATGAGGCTCCAGCCGAAACGTTGGACCGCCTGCCCGAGGAAGGTGAGAAACATCCTGCGGTCGATGTCCTCGCGAAAAACGGGACGTCGTTCATTGCCTCGGGAGGTGATGTGGTGGACTGCGTCAGGGAGCCACGGTCCCGGCGATGGCGATGACCGCCGGCGAACGATAGTGTCTATACATCGCCAGAACAGATCTGCTCTTCCTTCCAGATGACATTCCTGTCACTATTGCTCAATTCCTTCGTCGTCAGCTATTTGCATCGCCCAGGTCGAAGCTCACATTCAGGAAAATGAGGGGGAGTTCATGAACCGACTCGCATGGTTGCTGGTAGGCCTGATCGCCGTTCCCGTGTTCGGGGATCGTTTTGTGGCCCCCGGAGGCACGGACGACGGAGTCTGCGACGGCACTCCATCCTGCGCCACGATCAACCACGCCATCGGGGTAGCCGTCGCGGGTGAAACTATTTTCGTGGCGGCGGGGACCTATGCAGAGCGGGTGAACGTCAACAAACAGCTGAGGCTATCGGGAGCCCAGGCCGGCGTCGACGCGCGAACGCGCGCAGGTGCGGAGTCGGTCATCGATCAGGGGGCCGGCGAGTCCTCCTTCAACATCAGCGCGTCAGGTGTGATCATCGACGGCTTTACCGCGCAGG
>JANMSA010001033.1:0-2028 GCA_031388865.1 Acidobacteriota bacterium
GGTACTGGCGGACGAGATTTTCCTCGACACTCTTTCGATCGTTGATGTCTGTGCTCGACCCCACCCAGATCGCGATACTTCCCCCGGCATTGCGCATGGCAGAGGCGCGAGTCAGGTGCCAGCGATAGGAACCATCACGGCGGCGAAGGCGACATTCATGTTGGAACGGCTCTCCGCTCTCAATCGAGCGGCTCCATCGGCCGTCGTGCTCTTCTACCTCATCCGGATGAGTGAATGGCCACCGCCCCGAAGTGTAAACCTCCTCGGCCTGCAAACCACTGAACTCCGTCAACTGACGGTTGACGTAGTCGATGATTCCGTCGGGTTTTGCGGTAAAAATCATCAGCGGCATCGACTCAGCAAGGAAACGGAAACGCTCCGTACTGATCCGAGCCGCCTCCTCCGCCCACTTCCGAGCCGTGATGTCGCGAATGTTGCATTGAATGACTTTCTCGTCACCCACCATGTAGGAGTTGCTGACGAACTCCACTTCGACGCGCTTTCCCTGCTTGGTTTGGAGCGGCATATCCTCGTAGCGGATGTAGCCGTTCTCCTGCAATTGCTCCATGGCCGCTTTACTCTCGTGCTTGTCCGAGAACAGGCCGATCTCCCACAGCTCCTTCCCTATCAGTTCATCAAGGGAGTAGCCCAGCAGGTCGATCACGAAGGGATTAGCGTCCATGATCTTTCCACTGTCTTCTTCGAGGATGAGGATCGCATCCTGCGCCGTCTCGAAGAGCCGCCGATAACGCGCCTCGGAAGCCTTGAGGGTACTGGCCGCCTGCGAGCGCTCCGTGATATCGCGGATGTTGCACTGAATCACGTCCAGGCCGTCCACCTTGTAGGTGTTACTGACGAACTCCACGTCGACTCGCTGCCCCTGCTTGGTCTCGAGCGGCAAATCGTCGTAGCGGATGTAGCCTTCCTTCTGCAGCTGCTTCATCGCCGCTTGGTTCTGCTTTTTGTCGGAGAACAAGCCGATCTCCCACAGCTCCTTCCCCTGGAGTTCTTCGAGGGAGTACCCGAGCAGATCGATCACGAAGGGATTGGCGTCCATGATCTTCCCGCTCCACTTCTCCGCATCGAGGATCAGAATCGCATCCTGAGCGGTCTCGAAGAGCCTGCGATGCCGGGATTCGGATGCCTCGAGAGCGGACTGCCCCGACGGCGGTTTTATGGAGTCCATGATGAGGACGTTGCAAGCCGGAATCCAAGCCCGTTGAGGCCGTCGCTCCGAGCCAAATCGCATTCCAAATTCGAACTTCGAACTTCGAACTTCGAACTTCGGCTCCTACCTCACCAACGCCTGAACGCAGGCTTTGCGCTCACTTCGTTCCGGTACGGATCTCCTGAACGTGAGCCGCCCTTACGGTCATGCCGGCGGTGACGGACGTGTCGATGTACGCCATCGAGGGGAGCACGAGGGTGGAGCGCGCACACGCAGTATCAGGTGTTGCGCTCCTCCGACGGAATCAACTTCGCGCCGCTGAGCCTGACCTCGAGCACCACCGTGACCGACGCCACGGCCGCGGCCGGAACCTCCTATCTGTATTCCGTGCGCGTCAGCGCACCGTACATCTCCGAAACCTCGCTCCCGGACCTGGCCACCACGGTGATGTTCAGCGACGACCCGCTGGTTGCCGGAGTGACGCCGATCCGCGCAGTGCACGTGACGGACCTGCGGACCGCGGTGACGGCCGTGCGCGCACTGGCCGCCCTGGCCGCCTCGTCATTCACCGACCCGACGATCACCGCTGGTGTGACGCTGGTGAAGGCGGCGCACATGGCCGAGCACCCATCCCGCCCCCACCGCTCTCCACCGCCTCCGCGCATTCATCGGGGTGCGAGAAAAGGCACGCGTGGGCGCCTGACACTTCCTCAACCGTGACCCGCGAGCGATCGGGAAGGGGGTCGCGCCGGCCCGCGATCATCTTTGCCCGCGGTGGCTCGGCGGTGAAGTCCGGAAAGTAGAGCCGGACCGTCTGCCACCAGCGCAACACGCCCACGCGCCAGTAGGCGGGGATGACG
>JANMSA010001095.1:0-3329 GCA_031388865.1 Acidobacteriota bacterium
CCGTAGGCTTGCCCGTCGAGTTTCTCCAGAGCGTCCGCCACGTTCGCAACGACATCCGAGAATACGTCCACGGCCAGGAGCGCCGAGAATAGCTGCTGCCTCACGCCCGGATCGGAGTCCGCAATTAACACACGACGAGAAGTCAGGTTGCCCACGACGAGTGTTTTACAAAAGTTTTGCCATGTCTTTGAGGACTCTTCGACGCCCTTCCGCCAAGCGCTACGCGAAAACACTCAGGACACCGCCGTTTCGATGATGGTCGTCTGGCTCCTCGCGGAGAACGATTTCTTGTAAATCTCGATGATCGACATCAGCAGCGAAAACACTAGCGGACCGATCACCAGGCCGACGAACCCGAAGGCCTGCAAACCGCCAAGGACCGCGAACAGGAGTGGGATCGCGGGGAGCTGGGCTTTGCCGCGCATTGCCCATGGCCGGACGATGTTGTCGATGAGAGAAACAGGGATCACTCCCCAGGCGATCAGAAAGATCGCCTGCCACCACGGCCGCGCTCCCATCGAGGCAGAGATCACGAGATAGATCGCCGCGGGGACCCATACGGCGGCAGCACCCACCATTGGAATCAGCGAGAGGACCGCCGCGACAGCCCCCCAGAATCCCGCGCCAGGAACCTGCGCGATGGCCAATCCGATGCCCGTCACCACCCCTTGCGCCAGCCCTGTGAACACCTGGCCGCGGAACGTCGCGTCGATGACGTCCTTGAAGCGCGCCCCAAACTCACGGTCGTACTTCTTTGGCAAGGGCGACAGGACCGAGAGCTGCTCCACGATCGACTCGCCCGACGTGTAGAAAAAGTACATCGACAGCAGGACCAGTGCGAATCCGAGGAGCAGCCCGGCCAGTCCGCCGAGCAGGGCTCCACCGTGGCGGGCCATCCAGCCGGGCAGCTGTTGAAGTGCGGGAAGCAGGAACCGCTCTGGACTGAGCATCTTCGGATCGAAGTTCGGCGCAACGCGGCGGATGGGGGCGAGATACGGCTCGATGTCGATCCGCTTCACCATCGCCTGCGCCTCGCCGGACTGCAGTTTCTCCACCACCACGTTCGCCTGCTGAACGAGCAGCGTGACCAGGATCAGCGTGGGGATCACCAGCACGACCGTAACCCCCAGCAACATCACTGCGGCGGCTTTATTGGAGCTCCCCTTGAACCGATCACGGAGCCGCCGGAAGATCCCGAATGTCAGCGTGACCAGGATCGCACCGACCAGGATCGCGGTCATGAACGGCCAGATGATGCGGAACGCCGCGTACAGCAGGAGCAGGGTCAACAGTCCGAAAAAGATCACTCCCGCAAGCCGCCACTGCGGCTTCTGCTCGATGAGCTCCTCGCCTTCTTCAACAGGTGTCTCGATCACACAAGCCTCCTTGGCGGTGGCGGCAGTATTCCCGCGCGCACATAGCATAACGATCCGCGAAGGTCTTCTCGACAGTTGGGGCGAATGCGGGAGAGAATCCGCCGTTCGCGCGGCACGCAATTCGCGAGGTACGCGCTCCTACGACCATGGATACCATCGCGTCACCGCATTTGTGGATCATCTTCAGCGTGTTCGTCCTGGGGATGCTCAGCCTCGACCTCGGCGTCTTCAACCGCAAGGCGCACGAAGTGCGTTTCAAGGAAGCACTGACCTGGAGTTGCGTCTGGGTGGCACTCTCCATGGTCTTCAACTGGTGGATCTACCACCAGTTCGGGCGCGAGAAGGCGCTCGAGTTTCTCACCGGGTATGTCATCGAGAAGGCGTTGTCGGTCGACAACATCTTCGTCTTCATCATCCTCTTCGCATCGTTCGCGGTTCCAAAGATCTACCAGCATCGCGTTCTCTTTTGGGGCGTGATCGGCGCGATCCTGATGCGTGCGATCTTCATCGGACTGGGCGCGGCGCTCGTGGCGCGCTTCCACTGGATCATGTATGTATTCGGCGCGATCCTCATCTTCACCGGCATCAAGCTGATGAAGGAAGGGGATGCCGAGCCGCACCCGGAGAAGAATCCGATCTACAAGCTCGCCCGGCGGCTGATACCTGCGGTGCCGGAGTATCACGGCAAGAACTTCACCATCGTCAAGGACGGGCGGCGGTACGCGACGCCGCTCCTGCTCGTGCTGATCGCGATCGAGGCGACGGACGTCGTGTTCGCGGTCGACTCCATCCCCGCGATCTTCGCCATCACCACCGATCCGTTCATCGTCTACACGTCGAACATCTTCGCCATCCTCGGTCTGCGTGCGATGTACTTTCTCCTCGCCGGCGTGATCGACAAGTTCCACTTCCTGAAATACGGTCTGGCGCTGGTGCTTCTGTTCGTCGGCGTGAAAATGGTCATCGTCGACTGGTACAAGGTTCCGATCGGCGCGTCGCTCATCACCATTGCAGCCATCCTCGCGCTGTCGGTCCTGGCGTCGGTGATCTGGCGGAAAGCTCCCGGGATCGAGGCTGCCGACGATAGAATCCCGCCCGCTTGAAAGTACTGGAGACGACGCTTCCCGGAGTGCTGCTGATCGAGCCGACCGTCTTCGCCGACGATCGGGGCTGGTTTACCGAGACGTTCAACGCGGCGTTTTTCGCCGGCAACGGAATGCCGGACACCTTCCTCCAGGACAACCAGTCGCAGTCGCATCCCGGAGTCGTTCGCGGCCTCCACTATCAGTTGGAGGACCCCCAGGGGAAGCTCGTGCGATGCACGCGGGGAGCAATTCGCGATGTCGCAGTGGACCTCCGGCGCTCTTCCCCGAACTTCGGGAAGTGGATGGCCGTCGACCTGACGGCGGAGAACCGGCTCATGCTCTGGGTGCCGCCACAGTTCGCCCACGGCTTCTCCGTTCTCGGAGAGGAGGTGGCCGATGTGATCTACAAATGCACCACCCTGAGGCACGCTGCCAGCGAGCGCAGCACCCTCTGGAACGACCCTTCCCTGGGGATCGACTGGGGCGTGAAGAACCCCACAGTCTCCGCGAAAGACGCCTTCGCCAGGCCCCTCAGGGACGCCGACGTCTATGAATCTTGACACCCTCCCGGCAGCCCGCTACGATGCGCGGCCTTCGGGGAATGCCGTTCTGCCCCCCGAGGTTCACAGGTGGACCAACGCGGGACGGTAGTTCAGTTGGTTAGAACGCCGGCCTGTCACGCCGGAGGTCGCGGGTTCGAGCCCCGTCCGTCCCGCCAAATTTAAGTGACTGACTCGCCGCCACCCAGGCGGCGTTTTTCATTTGTGGGCAAATGGTGAACGCGGACTGGAGGGCGAAGTCGGACCCCGCCCTGCCACTTTGACCCCGGCTCGCCTCGCCGCCGCCCTCGCGCAGCTATACAATCCCG
>JANMSA010000016.1:0-27437 GCA_031388865.1 Acidobacteriota bacterium
TGCGTGTCGCCGCCCCACGTGCAGAATGAGCACTTGTACGGGCAGCCGCGGTTGGTTTCGAACACGGCGATTGGATGGGACATCCGATCGAACAGTCCGCCGAGGTAGGGCGACGGGATGTCCTCGAGATTGGCCAGCATCTCCGCCTCCCCACCATTCCACAATTCGCCATCGGTGTAGACGCTGACGCCGCCGAGTCCGGCGACCGGCTGGCCGTGAGCGAGGCGTCTCAAGGTGTCGCGGAAGGGCAGCTCGCCCTGTCCGTTGATCACGATCACCTTGTCGTCCTGCGGCCTGACGTAGCGTTCGATGTGGTTGCTGACCTGATGCCCGCCCAGGATGATCGTGGTGACGTCGCGGTCGCCGGCCAGGTCGCGAACCAGCCGCCGGATCAGTCCCATGTTCCAGACGTAGCAGCTGAAACAGAGCACCGGGGCGTTCAACTGGCGAATCGCCTGCAGCGTCGCGGGGTAGTCGGCCCGGGAAACCTCGCTCGAGTAATAGACGAACTCGAACGCCGCCGCGACATCGGGATCGGTGCCCGCAAACGCCTGCAGGTAGCCGGATACCAGCGGGAACTGATCGTAGATGGAGAACTCAATCAGCGCGATACGACGTTTCATAGGGAACCTCTCGACTCCACCTGCCCGCCCTCGTGCCGGCCGCGCCTACGGTTGCGGTGGTGCGGGCCTGCTGCTGTGTAGCCCATCCCGGGCTGGCTTGTTAACGATTAGCGCCTCAACGCGTATTACCAGTGCTTCGGCGTCGAACGGGCCGCGATCTCATGAATAGGCCGGGCTAGGCCTGACGCCTGGTCTCCCATCGGCTGATCCCGTACCCGAGCCCGATAAACAGAGCGATCGCCAGCGGCACCGTCACGGCACCCAATGCAGCCAAGAGCGCCAGATGTGAGTATGAATCCCCGCTCTCGGAATGCGTGATCATGATGGCCACGACCGAATAGGGCAGAACCAGAAGCGCAGCCGACAGGGTCCCGGGAAGGATCCGGCGGCGTTTGAGCGACAACACACAGTGGCTGATCGCATTCAGCATGAGCGCAAAGATGGCCACCTTGCATATCGTGCGAAGCACGTCGTCGTTGTACACGTACGAGAACCCGGCCAGCAACGCGACCGACACGGTCAAGAGGACGACGGCGTTCCGGATCACCGGGCGCGCTGTCAGCTTCTTGCTCAGGCGGGGATGGTACGCATTGACGAAGTCCTCGTACTTTGCATACTCATCCAGGTTGTGCACCGCCAGCACCAGCGGCAGCAACAGAGTGATCCAATCCAAAGCCGTCGGCACGCGTATCCTCCTCACCCGGAGCCCACCCAGACTCGCGACTGGCTCCTCAAACGCCCAACAGAATCTCCTTTTCACCAAAGAGCCGTTCCGCGCACACCGACATGCCTGCACACCGGTTCAACAGCTTGTCGGATTCCACGATCGGTTTGGACGCCTCGTCGTATCGCATGCTGGAGATGTGCGTGATCCACGGCTCCTGGCCCATGGCATAGACGTAGACCTCGCGTGCCCTGAATTCTTCCGCAAGCCGCCAGGCTTGGTCGCAGTCCGACCCGTTCAGGCGCCGCGACTCGTCGATGCGACGCTCCACCCGCTGCGTCAACAGCGGACCATACAACCAACTGAGCGGCGCTCCTTGACATTCCATGCCCACGAACAACGCGTCGATGTCCCCGGTCGCCTGGTGGACTTTTTCGTAGATCACGGGGTCGACGTTGCACGAGTCGGACACGAACAAGAGGCGAGTGCGACCCAACCTCACGAAATACCCCAGCTTGGTCGGGATATCGAGATCGCCGTGCTCGCCCAGAAACGGAACGCCCTGGATGTATCCCCCCGCCAGATCCATTCGCTCGAGCTCCGAGAGCTCGACGATCGCATTCTTGAAACCCATCGCTCGCAGGATCAGCTTCAGGGACGGATCCTGCAGCGACCCGTTTCCTCCCCTCGGTATGACGATCGTCCTCACTTTGTGCCTGAGCTGAAGCATCGTCTCGAACAGGATGTGATCCTGATGATTGTGCGTAATCAGGACATAGTCGATCATCTCTGGGAGGTCGGCATACGTGTAGCGCGAAATGTCCGATTCATACGTGTAGCTCAAGACCGGATCCAGCAGGATGCTGATACCCCGGGTCTCGATCAATATGCAGGCGTGACCGAAGTACCGCCAACGCACGCCGTTCCCGCGGTACGGCTCATAGCGGACCGGAGCCTGCCTCGTGAAGAGACTCTCGAGCAGGGCTTCCGAATACGTGTGACCATCGAAGATGTCCCGAATCTCACCGATGGGCCGGGCCTCCGACTTCATCCGGAAAAGCTCATCAATGCGCTCGTCGGCGAATGGAACCTGGAAGTGCAGGGAACGCTCGTCGGGCAGCCGAGGCGTACTCAGGATGAACGGCCGGTTGTCGCTGCCAATCGGCGAAAGCATCAGGCTCTGGAGGGAACTCACATAGTGCTTGCTCCTGTAGAGCAAGGCTTCGAACAGCCTGAAGGACGCGTTGTGGTTTCGGTCGTAGACGAGCTCCACAAAGCCCCGGAGAGGGGCCGGCACCTTGTCATACATCTCATGCAAGCAGAGGCCCCGCGCTTGCGCCCGCAGCATCGAATCGAGCTGCTCGATGGCCGCGGATAGTTCGAGCACCTCGGGCTGGCACTGCGCGATTCGATCATAAAGCGCGCGTACGTCGTCGACACGCTCACGGTCGTAGTCGATGAAGGGGCCGCCGAGCAATTTCGGGTTCTTCACCGCATCCGCGTGAAGATCGGGAGCCGCGATGTACGACTCCATGATCTTCATGTGCCGCTCCGTCACGTTCCGCGCCCAGGTGGCCGGCGCGATCAGATGCGGCCACGCGAACCAGTGGTCGATCAGCGGCTCGACCTGGACGTTCTGCCGAAGGTAATAGCGGTCGCTCTTCATCGCGCCTCCACGACGGAGGCATCGGCTCCGTCTACTTTTTCGTGCCCGTCCGCCCCGGTGAACAGGTTCTTGCGCAGCCACATCCGGATGATGGGCGCCAGGACGACGGTCAGCCACCGGCTGGTAAACCGCAGCGATACCCAGAGATCGTATCTTCGGGCCCCGAGCTTTCGTTTCATGTTGAAGTTCGTCGTTCCCAAGATGACGCGGTCCATCTTCGACGCGATCCCATACTTGATGGCGTGCAGCATCAAGAGATACCAGGTGTTGTAGGTCTTGGACACGGAGTGGTCCATGCCGCATACGCCGCAACAGAGGACCTGTCCCTTTTCCACGAGGATCATGAAGCCCACGATCCGTTCGGGCGTGCGCACGATGATGGCCTGCGGGTTCAGGCCCTTCGCTTCGGCCAGATAGTCGAGGTATTGGCTCGGAATCGGATCCAGGTCCTTCACTTCCCTTGCCCGCGCGCTCACGCTCTGAAAGAGCGGATAGAGGGCAGGCACCAGGTGGGCGAAGTCGGCGGTCACCTCGATTCTCAGGCCCGCGCTCTCGGCGTCTTTCTCGACCTTCTTCAGGTAGTACCGTTTCTTCCTCTCCAACTGGGCCAGGTAGGCGTCGTAGCTGTCGACCGCCGACAGGGACACGTCCGCCTGAGTCGTCCCATAGACATTGATGAAGCTCAGCTCCTTCTCGTTCGTTCTAAGGCGCTCGAGGTCTCGCGTGCCATCGAAGGGCTTCAGCACGACGAGCGAATGGCTGATGTGCTTCTTCGTGAAGTGCAACAGCTCCCGCACCACGTCGCCGTAGGGGACCAGGTCTCCGTCGAACCACAGGGCGTCGGTCCCGGTCGATCCGCCGAGCGTCAGTACCCTCAAACGAAGCCCAAGGGCATCCACGATTTGGATAGCGAGATACGCGATGGCCAGCACGTCACCCCGCAGGTTCTTTCCGACGACGAAGTGGTGCTCCTTGTGGGGCTCGCAGGCCATCAACACTTGGAGGTGCTCCATGCTGCATTCGGGATTCGCCCGGCCCAGGTGCTGCTCCCATACCTCGGCCATGTCTTTGTCGTTGGGCGGCACCAATGAGAAGGTCAATGTCATGGTGGTCTCTTTCCGACTCTATGCGACCGGTGCGGGAGACGGCTCAGGAGAGCCGCCGCGCAGCGGTCCAACGGACGCCGACACGCAGATGCCGATGGCGGCGACCACAGGAATCAGCGCGGAGGACACGACTTCGGAGCCTGTGGCACTGGCGGCGCCGGCCACGAGAAAGGCCACGGCGCTGATGGATACGGTCAGCCCGGCGAGCTTCCCTTGGTCCGATGGCTCCGTCCACTCCGTAATGCGGGCGAGACTGAGACAGTAGATGATGCCGGCCCCCATCGCGAACGGTAGACCCGACAACCAGAGCCGAGATTCGCTCGGCTGCTGCAGCAGAAGCGCACCGGCGGCCGCCAGCAACAGGAAGGAGCCCGTCATCGACGTTCTGATCGGCGTGGACGCCGGAATCCGGGGAACGATCGCTATGCAGGTGAGCGCAACCAACGACGCGATGTATGCGCCGTAGACGCCGATGTTCAAGGGCCCGTCATTGTTTTGCTGCATGAGCACGGGCATGCGTACGTAGAAGCACGCGATGACGACCTGGAGAAGGAAGAAGAGGTAGACGAACCGACGAATCCCCAGCGGTCGTATCGTGTCCAGGAGCTCAGTGAAATAGCCGCGCCCCCGAGGCCGGCTCCCTGGTTCCACGCGTGCGCCATCGGCATACCACACGGCGACGATGCCAATCGCGACCACGAACAGAACGGAGGTCAAGAGAAAGGGCACGTGGTAGCTCGAGAACCTGGAAACACGCTCATCCGAGGACAGGCCGCCGATCAGAGGCCCGCCCACCATGCCCAGGACACCGAACGCGGTCAACTTTCCGATGTCCGCGGCATGCCGTTCGCGTGGGCTCTCCTCGAGAAGCCCGGCTTGTACGATGACGCCGATGCCATCCGCGAGGCCAAGCAGCGCCAGCGCGACGATCAGCATGGCGCCTTGATGCAGGACGATGGATAGCGCGCAAAAGCCCATGGCAAGCGCCGCTCCGCCCAGCGCCAGGACAAGGCAGCGTTTTCTCCCATAGCGGTCGGACAGTGCCCCAAAGAGCGGAGCGCCCAGCGCGGAGAAGAGCTGCGGGACCGCGACCGCGGCAGCAAACAGGAGTTGCCGGGTTTGGAGGGTGGTCGCCGGCCCCACGACTGCCTGCGCGGCCGTGCCCAGGAACAGTGGCGCGAGCACCGGGAGGTACAAGGAGAGTCCCGCGGCGGTCAGGAAGATCAGGATGCACGAGACGACGAGCTTCGCTTTGAAGGGGGTCATGGATGGCGGCCCGCGGTCAGAGCGCGGCCTTCTGGTTCGACTCCGGGAGCGGCTCCGGCCGAGCCAGCCGGCGCGACGCGAACATCGCTTGCCGCTTCCCCGCGCGCTCATTCGCTTCCTTCTCTCGTGTGCCTGTCAGGGCCGCGAGGTCGTGCGAGTCCAGGTGTTTTCCCAGCGCTTCTATGGTGGGGTGCTCGAATACGTCGAGGACTCCGAGCGTGCTCGTGCTACGAGCGGCACGGACGGAGCTGACGAGCTGCACGATGTCCAGCGAGGCAAGGCCGATGTCCAGGAGGTTGTCCGTGACATCGAACTTGTCGTGCTTGAGCTTGGAGGCGACCAGGGCAAACAACCAGCGCTCGGTGTCCGTGTGGCCTTTTGCGTCGGTGGACCGCGAGCGCACGATCTGGGAAAGCGCCTCCAAGTCGACCTTTCCACTCATCGTCGTCGGGATCTGGCTGATCTCAACGAACATGGCGGGGATCATGTATGCGGGCAGTGTGGGCTTCAGCAGCTCTCTCAGCTCGCGCTCGTTGAGACCTCCCGTCCGCGGGAGGACATAGGCCACCAGGCGTGGGTCGTCGTCGCCGTCGAACTTCACCAGGTCGAGGGCACAATCGCCCATCCCGGCGTTCCGTAGAGCGTTCTCGATCTCTGCCAGCTCGACGCGGAAGCCGCGGATCTTCACCTGGCGATCGATGCGGCCCAGAAATTCGAGCGTGCCGTCGTGGCGTACTCGGCCCAGGTCACCGGTCCGAAACTCCGGACCACCCGCGCCGCGCCCGAACTTCGCCTCGGTCGCCTGGTCCCGCCTGTAGTAGCCGTTGGCCACGCCCGCGCCCGAGATCACGATCTCGCCCGGAATACCGGGGACGGCGGTGGACCCATCCGTCATGCGGATGTCGATCGCCGATCCGGCAATTGGCCGGCCGATCACGCTTCGCTCTTGCTTCAGGTCCTCATCGGTCAACGGATAGGTCGTGGCGAGAATGGTCACCTCGGTAGGGCCATACAGGTTGACGATCCGGCACGCCGAGAGGGGATGGCGCTCCACCCACTCGCGGAGCAGCGGAAAGTGAAGGGCCTCGCCTCCCAGGAAGACGTAGCGTGGGCTGAGCGGGCCCCGACGTAGTTGATCCTCACGGATCACGTTCTTGAAGACACTGGGGGTGTGATTCATGATGCTGACCTTCTCTCGGCAGGCCAGCTCGTAGAAGCGCTCGGGATCCTGAGTCGTGGCAGCGTCGACGACCACGAGTTTGCCGCCGTGCAGGAGGCAGCCGAAGATTTCCCAGATCGAGAAATCGAAGCTCAGGGAGTGAAAGAGCGTCCACACGTCCTGTGGGCCGAAGGCGAATTCCTGATCGCACGCCCGGACGAGGCTCAGCAGGTTTCGGTGCGAAATGCCGACCCCCTTGGGCAGACCGGTCGACCCCGACGTATAGATGATGTAGGCCGGCGCCTCCGAGCGATCCGCCAGGTCAGGATCGTCCGCTCGATACTCGGCCGCCCGAGCCACCAGGTCGGCCAGCGTGATCCCCCGAGCGGATGGATCCGGCGTACGATCCGATATGACGAAGGGTGACTCCAGCTCATTCACGACATGTCTCCACCGCTCCGCGGGCACGTGCGGATCGACGGGGACATAGCACTTTCCAATCTTCAGAATCGCCAGAATCGCGGCTACCGCGGCACTGCTGCGTTCCACGGAGAGGACGACGTTCCGGCAGTCGCCGGCCAACGCATCGAGACAATGTGCCATCCGATTCGCCAGCGCGTTGAGCTCCTGGTAGGTCCAGTCGTCACCGGCGCCGGACACCGCCGGACGGTCCGGGTACTGCGCTGCGATGGCCTCGAATTCAAGGGACAGGCTGACCGCGTTGGGGCCCGGCTCTCCGCAGAGTCTCGGGTCGAGAAAGCCTCCCCGGAGGCGCGACTGGCGCAACGAGATCGCGGACAGGGGTCTCTCCGGGTCGCTCACGACCTCATCCAACAGCCGGCGAAACTCCTGTTCGATGTCGACGTCGTCGAAGTACGTTCCCAGATCGAAGACGGGTTTGTAGCTGCCCGACCGCATCTCGACGGTGAGCCGTATCTCCGCGGGCAGGTGGACGCGCGCGATGGGCACCGATGTGCAGGAGCACCCGTCGAGTTCGTAGCTGAACTCGCGCTCGTAGAATGTGAAGCCGCAGCTCATGTGCTGCGACACACCCCTGAATGACTCCGGGTCGTACGCTTGATAGCGGTGCAACCGAAAGAGCTTCTGAGCAATGGCTGACGTCATGCTCGAGAAGGTCGTCTGCAGCGGGACGTCCAGGACCGCGGGTACGCCATTGACGAAGCATCCGATTTCGCGTTTCGTTTCCGGCGTACGGTCTGGAACCGGGTATCCCACCACCAGCCGGTCCCCGGGGATCAGTCGACGCAGGAGCAGCGCATAGGCCGAAAAGAAGAATTGGGTCGGCAGGAGCTTGTTGGCGGCCAGGACCGGATCGACGACCTCGCGCGATATCTCGAACGACACGACTCGGCCACGGATCCCGCCGCTGCTGTCGCGCCCCTGCACGATGGCAGGCACTTCCAGCGACTCGAGCCCCTGGAGCTCATGAGCGAAGTACTCCCTGGTCCTCGCCTCGAGCTGCCTGGTGCGCGGAGGCTGCGCTCGGACAGCCGCCGGCGAATGGCTGCCGCCATTGTTCGCCCAGGGCGTTCCACGGTTGTAGGAAGCACTGACCGCCTCCAGCCAGGACCAGAAGCCGATCGCGTCGAGGATCAAATGAGGAACGCTCGTCAGGACGTAGGTCACGGTCTTGGACACCACGTAGAGACTCGCACTGTAGAAGGGCCACTGCTGGGGAGGCGCTGAATTCTGGAGCTTCCAGGCCGAGGAGTGGATCTCTCGGATGAACTCCTCATCCGAGGTCCCTTCGGGACGGTACACCAGACGACACTGCGACCTTCTTCGCCGGTCGATGTGGCAATAGGCGACGCCCGCCTCCTCGACGAAATCTGCCCTGAGCGCGTCGCTTCCATCGATCACGGATTCCATGGCGATCCGCAATCGGTCGGCGTCCAGCGGCCCTCTGATCAGCGTCAGGTTGGTGAGGTTGTATGCCGCGTCTCCCGGATAGAACTTGTGGTGCCGGTAGAGGCTCTGCTGACCTCGCGTCAATGGCACTCGATCGATAACCATAGCGTCCTCGCGTTCGATGGCGTCCATGTGAGCCTCCTCGAGTTTCTGCACCGGTGGCAACGTGAGCCGCTCAGGCCCGACGGGCGGCGAGCTCGCAGGACACGATCTCGCGGCAGTTGACCATCAGGTTCTGCAACATCATCGCGACGATGATCGGCCCGATGCTGCCGACCGCGGGGGCCACGAATGCGGCTTTGCGCAGCGCAGCCGTCACGTTCACGCCACCCTTGAGGAGCGGCACCATTCGCTGCTTCTTCTCCGAGTACTTCTCCCCCACCATGACCGGTAGAAAATCGATCACCACTGCGCCCTTCTTGAAGTAGGTGTCGTCGATGAGCTCTGGCGACAACACCGACACGATGACGAGATCGGCGTTTCGCGATATCGAGCGCGCCCTGGGATCGTCCGTGGTCACGATCGCGACCGGCACCCGCACGCGCTCCGTCATGCGCACGAGTCTCGCGACGAAGGGGTTGTCGCGAATCGATTCCTCGGTGATGAAGACGTTCTTGCTCCGAGGCACGTCGTAGTCGATCGATTCCAGCAGCGTTCTGACGGCCGTCACGATGGTGCTCTGCTTGCCGGTCAGGGTCTCGATGTCGCCGAGCTCGAACGCCTCGTCGTCATCGTCGTTTTCCAACTGACCCTCCAGCTCTTTAGCCGGGCTGATCGCCTGAAAGATGCGGTCCTGGTCGAAGTGGGGCGGCAGAGGCAGCAGTATGAGAACCCCGTGTACGCTCGGATCGTCGTTTGCCTTTTGGACCAGTCGCAGCAGGTCCTCGTCCGTGGAATCCCTGTCGAGCACTTGCGTGTCGACTTCGACACCGAGTTTGCGGGCCGCGCTCTCGTGCAGCAGGAACTCGGTGCGTTTGAGCGTGTCGCCTTCGTCCGCGGTGAGGAGCACGAGCTTCGGCGTGGTCCCGAACTCGGACTGAATCGCCAGGACGTTCTGGCGAGTGTCCTCGTTCATGCGCTCCGCGATGTCGTGACCATAGAGCAGCTGGTTCATGTTCGACTCCTCGGGTGGGCTCAGGCCGGTATCTGCGTACCGGCTGTGGGAAGGCTCCGTTCGACTTCTTCTCGGGTTTGCAGCGCCGCATCGAACCGCTTGGCGAGCATCTTCAGGTGGCGCGACACGCCGAACATCGTGAAGTGGTCGCCGTCCACCGGAATCGCTCTCACCGGGTTCACGTAGTAGGACTCCCAGCAGAGCTTCGACACGCTCTGTATCTTCAGTTTCTCCAAAAGGAGCGGGGACTCGTGTTCCTGCGCCACGAAGAGGGTCAGGGGAGCTTCGACCTGTCCGGGCAGCCTGTGGTGCTTCAGGAGCGTGTGGGAGAATACCCAGCGTCGGAAGAACCGCTCGGCGTCGTCGTTGCTGATGCTCCCCTTCAATATCCCCAGGCGCCGGACGATCTCCACCGCGACGGTCCAATCCTTGACGCCCTCGCTCTCACGGGTCGCACTCTCGACGAGGGCCGGTTTGAAATAGCTGGCAACCATCGCCGGAAAGGCGCCGACATAGTCGAGCTCCGAACCGTCGTATCTGTTGTAGGCCTCGGGCGGATGGGAGTCGAACATGTATACGGCCTCGACCTCCGATCCCGCCTGCTCCAGGATCCGCGCCAGCTCATGGGCGAGGTTCCCGCCAAAGGAGTAGCCGCCTACTCGATATGGGCCATGCGGCTGATGACTTCTGATGGCCGTCGCATATCGCTCGGCGAGAGCATTGAGCGAACCGTAGCCTTCATATCCATCGGGCAGGTCGATCGCGCAGAGATTCACGTTCTCCGTCACATGCCGGCCCAGGGAGCTGTAGCAGAACGTGCTGCCCCCGGCGGGGTGAACGAGGAAGATGTTCCTGGCCTGGGCAGACCGGTGCCGGACGGAGGAGATCCAGGGCGCTGAGCTGCGGAACTCCCGGCCGAGGATCAGGGACACGATGCCCTGCGGGGTCAGGTCCGCCAGTGCGGCTGTAACCCCGATCTTGCATCCGTAGGTCTGGTTCACGCGATCGATGACGTCGATGGCCATCAGCGAATCCGCACCCGCCTCCGCGAAGGAGGTGTCGTCGCTGATGTCCTCCTCGCCGATCCCGGCCCTCCATATGGCGAGGATCTCGTCCAGCAGAGCCTCGTCGTGCCGCACGGCCCTCGTCGCGGGCTGGCTTGCGACAGCTTCAGCCGGCGGTTGACTCCCGACATCGACCCAGTGCCGGACCTGCTGCAGCGGATAAGCAGGGAGCGAAGTCGGCATCCAGTTCGTGCCCCGGTACAACTCGGTCAAGTCGAGCTCGAAGCGCGTGTGTACGCGAGCCAGGAACGACAGCAGGCGGGCGGTGGGCGGCGTGGACGGTTCAGGGAGCTCGTCTCTGTCACTGCAGAGCAACGTCGCCCAGTGGCCAAGGGCGTCCTGCTCATCCCGGGGGTGAGTCTCGACGGCCACGCCGTTGCTCTCCCTGAGGGGGCGGATGGCGAACACCCCGAGCCCGGCCAGCACCTGGCAAACACTGTGGGCAAGGTTCAGAGGGTCCGACGCGCCGTTTTCGTCGCGACGCAAGGACACGCAGGGCAGCTCCGTCGCCAGTTGTTCGAGCTCGGAAGAGGTGAACCGAGGAAGCAACAGATCGGCGCTGTCCGGCGGCGGCCCAGGCTTCTCGAATGCGTTGGCCAGCATTTCAGCCGTGCGGACGACCACGCAGCGCACCAGGGTCCGCCGTCTTCGGCGCATGGCCAGAGTCGCCGCGAGATCGAGCAGCGGTGTCCCCGAACGGAGTTGCGCCAGGATGTTGGCGCCATAGGCCGTCCAGTCCTCGATCCGGTTGACGGAGATCGGGACCAGGTAGTACGGGAGGCCACGGCGCAACGCGGCTGTCTTCGGTTCGTGCCGCGCGATCACCGCGTGGGCGTTGGTTCCACCCATTCCGAACGAGCTCACGCCGACGAGGTTCAGCGTGCGCGGGCTGGCTTCCCGCGGGAACTCGAATCGGGCGGACGCCGCCTCTACCGCGTCGGTGGGATCGCGCAGGTTCGCGATCGCGGGCACGAGGCCGTGCCGCAGCACGAACACGCTCTTGATGACCGACGTGATCCCCGCCGCCACGTCCAGGTGACCGATGCTGGCCTTCAAGCTGCCCAAAGGAATCTTGTCGCCGGGCCCGTCGAACGCGGCGGCCAGACCTGTCAGCTCGATCTGATCGCCGAGGTCCGTGCCGGTGCCGTGGGTCTCGATGTAGTCGATGTCGCCGCTGGCCACGCCGGCGAACGACAACGCCTCCTCGATGACGCGGCGCTGGCCGGAGACGCTCGGAGCCGTGAAGCCGGCCTTTTCACCGCCGTCATTGTTCACCGCGGTGCCGCGAATCACCGCCTGAACCCTGTCGCCCTCGCGCTCGGCATCCCTCAACGGACGCAACACCACGACCGAGCACCCGTTGCCCTTCACCGTCCCGGTGGCCGCTTTGTCGAAGGCGCGGCAATATCCGTCCCTCGACAAGATGCCGCCTTCCTTGTGGTGATAACCGCCGTCTTGAGGAACCGTGAGGGACACGGCCCCGACGAGGCATATGTCGCAGTCTCCGGCCAGCAGGCTTTGACAGGCGTAGTGCAGGGCCACGAGCGAGCTCGAGCAGGCGCATTGAATGCCCAGGGCCGGACCGGTGAGATTCAGCTTGTAGGCGACCCGAGTGGCCAACGTATCTTTGTCGTTGCCGAGGAGCAGTTGATAGTTGTCGTCCTGGGGGTCGAAGTGCGGGCTCCTGAGCAGCACATTGATCAAATACGTGCTGAGGCTTGCGGACGCGAATACGCCCACCCGAACACCACGCGGGATCCGCTCATAGCCTGCGTGCTCCATGGCCTGGTACGCGCAGGTCAGCAGGACCCGGTGCTGCGGATCCATGGTTTGCGATGCGAATGGCGTAAAGCCGAAGAACCCATGGTCGAACAGGTCGATGCCGTCCACCGCGAAGTGGCGGCGGATACGACCGTCCGGGCCCGTCCCCCGGCCGTCGGACATGTCGACGCCCGCGACGAGGTTCTGCCAGAGCTGTTCCGGCGAGTCGGCCTTCGGGTACCTTCCGGCCATTCCAATGACGGCGATATCAGTTTCGTTGCTCATGGCGCTCACTTGATTACCAAGATCTCGGCGGCCTCTACTTCCCAGCTATGAAGACCTGAGCGCGACGGTCGGCTCGACACCCATGGCGCGGTGGGCCGGAACGTAGCAGGCCATCAAGGACACCGCGGCCAGCAACACGACGGCCCCGACGTAGGTCCAGGCATCCGTCGGCGCCACGCCAAACAGGAACGTGCGCAGGAACCTGGTCAGCACCAGGGATGCCACCAGGCCGCTGCTTATCCCGATGAGCATGAGGCGCAGACCGTCTCCCAGGACGAGCCGGGCGATGTCAGCGCGTCGTGCCCCGATGGCCATGCGGATCCCGATCTCGCGCGTCCTCTGGCGGGCCGTGTTGGCGACCACGCCATAGATGCCGATCGAGGCGAGAACGAGTGCCAGGAATCCGAAGGCGCCGACAAGGGTCGCCGCCATCCGCTTGGTGGCGCTGGCAAACTGGACTCGGGCCTCCAGGGTAGAGACGTCGAAGAGAGCCAGGTCGGCGTTCAGCTCGTGAACGTTCCCTTCCACGACCGACGCGAACGTCAGAGGATCGCCCTGGACCCGTACGAAGAGCGTCTGCTGAGGCCCGTAGTTCTGTAGTGTTGCGAGATACACGAAAGGCTGAGACGCCTCGTTCAACTCGTGGTAGTTGCTGTTGCGTGCGACTCCCACCACGCTGTAGGCCTTGCTCGCCACCTCGATCCGCTTGCCCAGAGCGGATTCGCCTGGCCAATATCGATCCGCCAGCGCTTGATTGACGATCGCCGCGAGCTGCGACTTGTTCGTGTCGATGAGCGTGAATTCCCGCCCCAGGACAATCGGAATGCGCATGGTCTTGAAATGTTGCGGACCGACCATGGACACTCCGACCACCATGGATTCCTCAGGTCTGGGCACGTAGCCCTCGGGGCCGATCGTCTTGAAGATCGCCGAGGGTCCGAGCGGCGTCCAGTTCGACAAGGTCGCCGAATCCACGCCGGGAATTGATTGCAGCTTGGTCAGGAGGTTCCGTTGGAAGGCGACGGTGTCCTCTTCCTTGTAGCCTTGCGAAGCAAGGTCGAAGGTGGCCAGCAGAACGCCCTTGCGGTCGAAGCCGGGGTCGAACTGCTGCGCGTTCTCGAAGCTGCGAGCAAACAGCCCCGTGCTGATCATCAAGATGAGGGACAGCGCGATCTGCAGCACGACCAGGCCGCGCGACAGCCAGGAGGTGGAAATTCCTCCGGATACGCTGCCCGCGGTGTCCTTCAGTACGGCCTGCGGCGAGAGCGCGGTGACCCGCAGCGCGGGCACGATGCCGAAGACAAGGGTCGCCACGACCGAGATGAGGAGGGTCGCGAACAGGACGGTACGATCGAACTGAATACCAAAATCAATAGGTATGTCGGACGGTGGCACGAACCTCGAAAACAGCCCCGAGCTCCAGACAGTCACGAGAGTGGCGAGCGCACCGCCGACGGTGGCCACGATCGCACTTTCGACCAGGAACCTTCGGATCAGCCTCGAGCGACCTGCGCCGAGTGCCAATTGGATGGCAATTTCACGTCGCCTCGCCAGACCCCGCACGAGCAGCAGGGTGGCCATGTTCGCGCAGGCCAACAACAGCAAGAGACCGGAGGCCACCATAAGAGTGGGCAAGACGACGTAGAGATACCGATTCCCCCCGTACGGCGACCGCCACACCGGGTACGCAGTGGGCGAGACGCTCTGCCCGCGATGGTCGCCCGGATATTCGTCCACCAGCCGCCGCATCAGGATCTTCATCTCTGCCTGGGCGGCTGCGCTCTCGACCCCCGGCTGGAGTCGCCCCATGAGAAACAGCCACGCCCTCGCCCGGTTGTCGAGGCCGTCCTTGAAGGTGAGTACCCGGTTCGCCATGACCAGCGGAATCCAGAGGTCAGCGCGCAAACCGGTCTGGGTTCCCTGGAAGGAGGGCGGAGCGATGCCGACCACGGTGTAGGGATGAAAATTGATGGAAACGGTTCGTCCAACGACTGACTCACTGCCGCCGAAGTGAGTCTGCCAGAGCTGATAGCTGATCACGGTCACCGGGGCGCCACCCTCGCCCGAGTCTTCAGCAGGCAGAAATCCCCGGCCGCGCAGGGGCCGAATGCCCAGGGCGTCGAAGTAGCTGGCGGAGGCGAGCGTGCCCCAGACCCGTCGTGGCTTGCCGGTGCCGGTCAGGTTGACGGGTGCGAGCGTGAATGCCGTGAGATGAAACACGCTTCGCGAATGCGCGCGTAGATCGACATAGTCGGGATATGAGAACGCCATGTCGGAAAAGGCTGTGCCGCCCCGCGCCAGGCAGATCAGTCCCTTGGTGTCGCTGACCCCGGGAATCGGATTCAGCAGCGTGGAATTGATCCAACTGAAGATGGTGCTGTTGGCGCCGATCCCCAAGACGAGCGTGAGAACCGCCATGGCCGCGAAGCCTGGCGTCTTTCGCAGCGCTCGAACGCCGGAGACGAAGTCACGAAGCACTTTTGTGGACCTCACGCGCCTGGCTGTCGACGGACGCGGGTAAAGCCGGCGATGCCGGTGTCGGCGTCACTCGCTTGAGGTTGTCGTCGGGAACTCGATCGATCAGCAGCACGAAGGGGTCGATGCCGGCCTGCTCCGGCAGCTCGGATGTTGTGAACGTGAACGTGGAGTCGCGCCGCGTGAGGTGGACGCGTTGACGGTAGAGGGTGTCGCCGTACCTTCTTCCAGCCGCGGGCTTGGCGAACGCCCCGATCTCCATCCAGTCGTCCACCGGCACCTCGGTTTCATGGCCCTTGGCGTCGGCCTTGAACTTCCGGGCCTGCACGTCGACGGTGACGTCGTATTTGCCATCGCCACGCTTCCGCGCCGTGGCTTGCAGGGTGCGGTTGGAAAACAGCGTGATGTCTTCGAACAGATCCTTGATGAGGTAATGGAGACTCGCGGGCGTCTCGGCGCGCATGGCATCGACCAGGGCGTACGCCGTGGGGTAGGGTGGGGGCGCGTAGGCGTATCGGCGGATCAGCGTGCGCAAGGCACGATTGACCGCATCCTCGCCAATCATCTCCTTCAAGTAGTAGAAGGCGACGCTTCCCTTGTGGTAGTGGATGTACTCCTGGTTGGACTCGACGGTCAGCAAGGGCCGTTCTTTGAGCCGTTCCTGGCCACGCGAGCGCAGGTACTGATCCATCTCGTACTTCAGGAACTTGCGCATCATGTCCCGGCCATCTTCCTTCTCCAGGACCATCAGGGCCGAGTACTGGGCCAGCGTCTCGGAAAGGAAGGTCGCGCCCGCCATGTCGGCGCCGATCACCTGGTGCACCCACCACTGGTGGGCCATCTCGTGGGCCACCAGGTAAAAGACGGAGTCGATGTTGTCGGGGTCATTCAGGTTGGCGATGAAGCCGAGGGATTCCGAGTAGGGCATGGTGCCCGGATAGGCGCTAGCGACGTCCGCCACTCGGGCAAACTCGATGATGCGCGCGTTCTTGTGCGCGTAGGGGCCGAAGTGCTCGACGTAATAGTCGAGGGACTTCTTCATGGCGTTCATCATTCGCGGGACGTTCCAGGGATGCTCCTTGAGGTGGTAGACCTCGAGGGTGATCCCCTTCCACTCCTCGCGCGCGACTTCATAGCGGCCTGACGTGAACGAGAGGTACCCCACAGAAGGGCGATCGAGCCGGTACTCGAAGTAGCGACGGCCCGCGTGCTGCCACTCCCGAACCAGGGAACCCGGGGCAATGGCGATTTGATCCGCCTCCGTGCTGATGACCGTGCTGACGTCCACCCAGTCGGCGTGTCCGGCGATGTAGTTCTTCTGGCAGCCGTCCCTACAGTCCCGTTGCAGCACCGGCATGAGGTCGATCTCCGGCAGGCCGTACTTCTTGCGCTCGACGGCATCGGGCAGCTCGCGGCGCCGGGTATAGCCGATCCAGGGGGCGACCACATTGTTGAAGAACGTCCCGTTCTGGACCAACCAGGGATTGCTGACGCCGTTCTCGAATCCCTGGTTCTTGCTCTTCAGGGTGAACTGGATGGCGCGCTCTTCTCCGGGCTGCAGCGCCGTGGTGAATTGATACATCCGGTAGAAGAGCCGCTCGTCGTCAGAGACGAGCGTCGCCCCGGGAATGTCGATGGACGTGTCGTAGTTGCGGTCGACGGAGAAATGGACTTCGTCGAGAGGATAGGAATGAGGATTGTAGATCGCTGCCTGGCCCCGCATCTCCATGTTGCGGCTCGAGGGAAACAGGTCGACTTGATAGCTGGCGCGACGCACACGGGGCATGGGCCGCCCCTCGAACCGCTTGTAGGTTCGCTCGTACTCGGCGCGCAGTCTGTCCTCGTCCTTCGGGGCCCGCACCTGATTCAACACTTTGGTGTTGTGCCAGGTCCACGCTCCGCAACTGGCAAAGGCCAGCAGGCCACCCGCGGCGGCGGCCCTCCAACCGAAGGTAAACCGCGACGATGCGTTGCGGGCGCGCGCTCTCCACCGACGGTCCTTGCCGCGCGGCCAGAACATCACGGTAGCCACGGCGAGGAGAGCGCTGAAGAGCAGCCAGTACAGAGTGAACCAGTTCCATGCGGCACGGTAAGGGGCGTCGCCGAAGAAGTCGGAGTAGATGACTTCGGGCTTCTGGGCAAACCGGACCATGTAGGTCGCGATGTTCAGGGGCCGCCAGACCAGGATGTTCGCGAAAATGAAGGCAATGTAGACCGCGTATCCGACGTACTTGTTGGGTACCAGGGTGTAGACGAAGAACGCCAACACCGACATCAATATGAACTCGGAGCCGTCCCGAATTACCAATTCCTGGACGTAGAGGCCGATCTGATAGCGGTGGTAGCCCTGCCAGGCCTGAGCGGCGATTCCGCTGGTCAAGGCGAAGAACTGAATCAACATCACCGCGGCGAGGAGCGCCCCCAGCCGGGAGGCATACCGAATCCAGTCCGGCGTGGGAGTCGCGTCGATGATCTCGTCCACGCGCTCCTCCTGGTCTTGCGAGGCCAACACCCCGGCGTAGTACGTGATCACGATGATGAGGAACAGAAAAAGAGTGTCGTGAATCACCTCGATCACCCAGTACGTCACCGGGAACGCGTGATTGCCCAGGAGTTCACTGTTGTACAAGAGCAGGCTGGGAACACAGTTCAAGAGAGCGGCGATGGCCACGACCAGAAAGAAGTTGCTCTTCACGATTCCCAGGAACTGGAGCCTGGTGCTGCCCAGGAGCTTGGCCCAGGACGAGTGCCGAAGCGTGATTCCTGACGTGAAGACGGCGCCGAGAGCCGCGGGTGGTGGCTCGGGAGCCACTCTGGCTTTGCTCTTCACACGCCTCTCGGCAAAGCTGAAGCGGAAGTAGGCGAACGCGAAGGCGATGCAACCGGCCGCGACCCAGATCAGACGATTCCAGAGCAACACGCCATCCAGGCCGACCGACTGCGTGTTCTTCTCCGCGACCGTCCAGTACTTGGTCGCGAGGGCAAAGGTCCGGATGGCGAAAGGATCCACCATTGCGGCGAGATCCTCGTGCTGCAGGTTCTGAAGCAGGACGTCGCCCAGCACGAAACCCGTGAGCATGAGAAGGGCGACGATGAAGCACACCATGTCCCTGCGAAACAAAACCGCGGCGGCGAACAAGATGGCGGCCATGAAGAAGCTGTTCGGCAGCGCAAAGATCAGGATGCCGTTCAGATGCGCGGTCCAGCTCACGGGTGCCCACCGCTCGGGGTCGACCCACGGCATGTACTTGGCCAGGAGAACGCCCAGGGACACGCCCAGCATCGGGATCACCGAGATCAACGTCGTGCTGGCGAAACGGGCCAGGAGGAAGTCGCGGCGCCGCAGGCTGGTGGAGAAGACCATCTGATGCGTGTTGTAGGTGAAGTCGCGCAGAGCCGTGGCGATCACGAAAACGGCGCACATCAGCAGCGTCAGCATGCAGACGAAGGCGTAGTAGTTCTGAATGACGAACGGCGCGTTGCGATAGGTGTTGGAGAGACCGCCGCCCAACGTGACCTGATCGGTGCTGACGGCGCCGAAAACCAGGCCCCCGATGACGAGAAGGAAGGTCCACGGTAGCCAGGAACGCAGCCAGAAGCGGAGCTCGAACCAGGCGATTTGCCAGAACATGAGTGCCTTCTAGGTCCAGGAGCGGATCTTGGTGAAGAAGACGTCTTCCAGGTCGGGTGTGCCTGGCAGAAATCCATCCGACAGCGGGATCGGGCTGTAGACGTGAAGGGTGGGACGCGCACCAATCAGCTTGCTGGAGATGACCTTGTAACGCTGCTGGTAGTCGGCCAATTCCGTCTTCGTGATGGTCCGGCGCCAGATCCGCCCCTCCAACTGGACGATGGCGTCCTGCGGCCGGCCCTCATAGAGCACTTGGCCGTTGTGCATGATCGCCATCTTGGTGCACAGGTCGGTCACGTCTTCCACGATGTGCGTGGACAGGATCACGATGACGCGTTCGCCGATCTCGGCCAGCAAGTTGTAGAAGCGATTTCTCTCCTCCGGGTCGAGGCCCGCGGTGGGCTCGTCCACGATCAGCAGCTGCGGATTGCCAATCAGCGCCTGGGCAATGCCGAAGCGCTGACGCATGCCTCCGGACAGGCTGCTGAGCACCTTCTTCCGGCTTTCGTAGAGATTGCAGTGCTGGAGCATCGACTCCACCACGTGCTTTCTCTCCCTGGCGTTGGTGATCCCCTTGAGAAGGGCGATGTGGCTGAGCATGTCCTGTACGGAGGTCCGAGGATAGACCCCGAACTCCTGGGGCAGATAGCCGAGCTGATGGCGCAGCGCCTCCTTCTGCTCGAGGATGTTCATGTCCCCAAGCATGGCGCGACCGCTGTCGGCTTCCTGCAGCGTGGCCAGCGTGCGCATGAGCGTCGACTTGCCTGCGCCATTGGGACCGAGCAGCCCGAACATCCCGGCGGGAATCGTGAGTGAAACGTTGTCGAGCGCTCGGACGCCGTTCTCGTATGTCTTGGACAGGTTTTCTATGCTCAGAACCATGGCGAATGTTCCGTGCTCCGTGGACCGTATTCGTTGACCAAACGTCTACCCGCCGTACGGCGGCGCGCTGCCCATACCAAGGGCGATGCCAGCCCGCGGCTGCGAGGCCGATTCGCGCGAGAGTCCAGGAAAGCGCAGGTTTGTAGTGAGGGCGCGGCACCGCGCCCGAGCGCGGAGCAAGCGGCTGGTCCAGAAATGGACCGGGGAACAGGCGACGGCGGTCCAACTGTGAACCGGCTAACGACCGCCGGGTATCACTCCTCGGGGCTGCCCTCCGCCGGCCGCACTCCGAGCTTGTGCATGTACCGGCGCAGCGTGGTCTTGGGAAGCTCCAGGCCCTCGCGCACCGCCTTCAGGTCCCAGTTGTTCCGCTCGAGCCGGCAGAGGATGAGCTCCCGGCAGAAGGCTTCGACCGCCTCACGCATGGGCAGGTCTTCCCCGATCACCGGGCCGGCTTTTGGATTGGGCGGCTGCTTGACCAGGTCCGGATAGCAGCCGGTCACGAAGGCGTGGTCCAGGCGCTGCCCCGGCTTGGCGTGGGTGATGAGCAGGGAGCAGACACGCGCCAGCTCGCGCACGTTCCCCGGCCAGAGGTAGGAGACCATCACGCGCAGGGCGTCCGGCGACAGGCCCATGGTCTTCTTGCGCAACCGGCGCTCGTGGCGGAGCACGAAGTGCTGTAAGAGGGCGGGCACATCCCAGGGCCGCACGCGCAGTGGCTGCAGGTGAATGACCTGGGTGCGGAAGCGGTCGAAGAAGTCCGCCTTGAGCGTGCCCGCGGCCACGGCTTGCTCGAGGTCGTGGTTCGTGGCCAGCACGACCTGCACGTCGACGTGGATCTCCTTCACGTCGCCCACGGGCACCACGGTGCGGTTCTCCAGCACGCGCAGCAGCATGGCCTGGCTGCGGGGCGTCAGCTCGGCGATCTCGTCGAGGAAGAGCACGCCGCGGTCCGCGGCGCGGAAAAAGCCCAGCTCGTCGCTCACCGCGCCGGTGAACGCGCCCCTGCGGTGTCCGAAGAAGCGCGCGGCGGCCAGCTCGTCGGTGATCTCTGCACAGTTGACCACCACCAACGGGCGATCGCGGCGCGCGCTGTACGCGTGGAGATAACGGACCACGAGGTCCTTGCCCGTGCCCTTCTCGCCGAGGATCAGGATCGGCTCGGGCTCCGGCGCGCCCGCCGCCGGGATGTAGATCGTGTGGAGCATGCGACGGATGCCCACGGTGTGTGTGGAGTCTCCCACGAGGTCCGGCGAGTTCTGCGGACGCGCCGCGCCCTCCATCAGCTCGGCGAGCTCGCGCTCGCGGGCCTGCTCGCGAAAGTAGAGGCTGAAGGCCTGGCCCAGCGCCGAGGAGTAGCCCTCGAGCCAGGCCGCGTCGTCGGGCGTGTAGGCACCCTCGCGATCGGTGCCGCTGTTCTGGAAATACATCACGGCCAGCACGCTGTCGTAGAAGGGATCGAGCACGGGCGAAGCGAGCACCGAGTCGTTCCGTCCCAGCAGGGCAGCCGACTCGTCGGGGTCGCTGCGCAGGTAGGGGTTTTCGACGACCCGGGCCGTGCGGCTCTTCACCACGGCGCGGATCACCGAGAAGCTGACGCCCTTGACGGATCCCCCGCCCTCGCAGGCCACCACCTGCTGCTCGCTGAGCCCGCGCACGTAGATGTTCCGCAGGCGCAGCGGCTGCTGCTGCTCCACGAGCAGGAGCAGCGCTCTCTCGGCACCGAAACCGAGGGTGGCCGCCTTGAACGAGCGGCGCAGGGCGTCTTCCTCGTTGCCCCCGGAAGAGAGCGCGCCGAGCACCACGTTCATGGCGGTGAAAAGCTGCGGATATTCGCGCGCCTTCTGCGTCAAGACGGGCCTCCTCCATCGCGAGATCAACATCCACAGCCTGTAGTCCGGAAAACAACGCGGGAGAATTTTCCCTTAACAGCTTCGCGCGACGGCTCGTTAGAGTCGGCGCCGCTCGTCGGATTGGCGATGAGCTCAACGCTCCTTCGCGGAGACAACGAGTAAGGAAGTCATGAAGAAAAACGGGTCCCCCCCAGCGTCCTGCCCGTTGTCGTGGCGCCTCACGAAGTCGAAAGCGCTGATCGAGCAGTTGGTTCTTCGCAACACGAGCACACGGGGATGCCTCGACTGGCGTTGCCTGCCGTGCATCGTGTTTCCGTGTGGCGGTGTACGCCGAGCTGCCTGGCGATCACCTCGGCCGACGCGGCTGGATGGCTGTCGAGGCAAGACAGGATCCTCCGAACGAGCACATCGTGGTCATAGCTCATGGTCGGCTCCTTTGCCGGCGTCGGGCACCGCCGGCCGAGTCTCGATTGACGCGCGAAAGCGCATCCTAGCCGCTGAGGTGGTGGTGTCAACGCTTTCGCTGTAAAAAGAATCGCGTTTTTTTCAAGGGTCATCGTGCGTGAGCGGAGCACGCACTCGTGCGTGAGCGGAGCACGCACACAAGAGTGCGCTTGTGGTCCGAAAGGGCATCGTAGGAACGTCCGGGCGCACTGTCAGGAACATCGGCAGGTGTCGGGGTAGTCAGTTCACTGCCTCGCGAGGCCTGCGCTCCTATCGCAGCGCCGAAGCGCGTTATACGCCGCGTCGCGATTGTGCGCGTCGCTGTTTCACGGCCGCGCACGTGTTATCTGGTGACAGGCAGTGGTGAACGATCTCTCTAGCGGTGCGACGTCGGCGTTTTCGGCACCGATCATCCTGAAGTAGTGTTCATGACTGTGAGAGGTAGCCGGACGCAAGCGTCACCCCATGTGGCCGGTACGAGCGAAGGACTCGCAGTGCTACATACGCATCCGCTTCGGCCTTTCGGACGGGCGCAGCGTCACACACGTCAGCTGCTGGCGCCATCGAAGTGAGACTGCCAATCCTGGAAGACGCGCCATCCCCCTCGGTGGACATCCAAAACCGGCAATTAATCGACACTTCAAACCCGGCAATTAACTGAGACGGCCGAGGCGTTGACGCGCGCCAGGACCAAGTGCTCCTGCGCCGCGATGAGCAACGTCTTGGAGCCCGCTACACAGCAACAGATCCTCGCACTGGGCCGTTTGGGCTGGACGCTCTCGCGCATCCAGGAGACGACGGGCGTGCGCCGAGAAACGATCAGCGGCTACCTCAAAGCTGCGGGCATCCCGGTGCGCAGTCGTGGGCGAGCGAATCAAAACCAAAAGCGGCAATTTCACCGCCGGAGGTGTCCACCGACTCCGGGCCGTCACAACCGGCCACCGGGGCGACGGTGTCGACCGACCCGAGTGAGGGCATCCGTCCGAGCCGTGCGCCGAGTGCGAGCGCGTGCGAGCCGTACCGAGAGCTGATTGTGGAGGCGCTGGGCCGTGGCCGCAACGCCATGGCGATCTGGCAGGACCTGGTCGATCGCCACGGCTTTTCCGCGCGGTACGCCAGCGTGCGTCGGTTTGTCGTCGTCCTGCGCGGCAGCACCGCGCCGGAAGCCCACGCGGTGGTTACCACCGAGCCCGGCGAAGAGGGTCAGGGGGATTACGGCGACGCCCGATGGTCCGGCACCCGACGAGCGGCCAGTACCGGCGCACGCGGCTCTTCGTGCTCACGCTCGGCTACTCGCGGAAATCGATTCGCCTCCTGGTGTGGCAGTCGAGCGCGCAGACGTGGAGCGAGCTCCATGAGCGCGCGTTTCGTCGGCTCGCCGGCACCGTCCGCGTGATCGTGCTTGATAACCTCAAAGAAGGAAGCCGGGTTGCGTCTTGATCATCTCGAGGAACGTTCTGAGCGTCAAAGAACTTCGATTTCCGTCATATGCCCGGCAAAGCCGGAAGACGGCGGCCTCCCAGTGAGCGTTGAACGTCAGAGTCCAGAATGTCTGGGACCGGCTCATCGCCTTGGCGAACCGGCCTTCCTGCGCCGCGTACAGTTTCTTGGACAAGTCGTAGAAGTCGTTCGCCCGGCTTAGATCTCGTAGCAGGGCGTTGAGCGCACGCTTGAAATCGTCTTCGGTCTGAATCGCGCTGCCAGACATCGGCTCCTCTTGTGTGTTGTCGAGCGTCAGGCCATTCTTCGATCCATGGCGACACCTGGCCAGTTGTGCCCGCTGATCCGCAGCCCCGCAGGCGCTATCGCACGTCTCAATGAACTCAAAACGGATCGATGCGACGCCAAGTCAGGTAGCACTGAGCTGGGTCACAAACGGCCGGCCGTGTCGTCGACCATTATCGGCGCTCGCACGATCAAGCAGCTCAACGACAATCTCGCTGCCGCCGAGCTCCGGCTCGACCCTGAGGCGATTTGGACCCCCGCCTTAGAAGGTCGGGGCTCAATCCAGATGAGCTATGGGCTCGTTACCTCCATACGAGCGCCGAACGACGCACCCCTACCAACGAGCCTCGCCGAACTCCTGCTCGGAGAAGAACTCTTGGGCATCGATCAGTCCGTAGCGGACGTCGCCGGCGACGTAGGCGTACTTGACGGACTCACGCTTCTTGATCATTGTCATCACAGATGCTCCTTAGCAAGCATCACCCCGCGCCTGAACGTGAATCCGGTCACGGCCAGATCGAACATGTCGGGAACAAGATTTTCCCGCGTAAACAGCAAGGGGCCACGTCCCTTTCCGTACGTGACGGCTCGCAGTCGAATGAACATCGCACGGGATCTGTGATGAGGCTTTGGGTGAAGGGACTCCCACGTGCGAGCGTCACGGGACGTCAAAGGCGCCAGCGTGAGCGAGTACTCAGACCGTTCGAGTTCGATGCCGTTCGTTCTCATCCATCGATGCAACGACACGTTTCCGAGCGGCTTCTTGGCGGCCGCCTGCTGCAACTCGTTGCGAATGAAGTTCTCGAGATGCGGGAGTTTCCGCGCCACGAGAAACAGGGTTTCGAGAATCGCCCATTGAAGAGGTACCGCGGCGCCCATTTCGCGGAATCCCCTCGCCCGGCGGAGGACTAGGATCTGCTCGTCGGCCTCCACGCCCAAGGCCTTCCCCAATTCCACCGTCTCGGGAGGACTCAGCTCGGCGCCGGCTGGTGATTGACGGGCAAGGTCTCGCAGGGACTGTTGACGGCTGCCCGCATGATCGAGAACCGATACGCACTCGAGCTTCTGGCTGTCGCAGAATTCGGATACCGAGATGAGCGTGCTTCGCCCGCCGATAAGCGGCCCGGCGAGACCGATCACGCGATACCCTTTGCCACGCTGCGACGCGAGGACGCCCTCAGTCACGAGCCGTAGCAGCGTGCGAGTCACGGTCCCACGTGCCAACCGTATTTCTCGTGCCAGCTCAGCTGCTTTCACCAAGGCGTCGGGTGACCACGCCGCGTGCCTCGCTTGGCAACGGTCAATGATGTCCTTGTAGAGCCGATCCGACGGACTCGGATCCCGATCGAGCGGTTCGATTCCGTACTTCCAGTCCAGCATTCCTACCACCTCCTCTCTCCAATCATGCATCACATGAGCATCATGTCCAACATGTTCAACATGCTATGAACACATTAGACATGTTTCATCGGCTCATTTATTATCCCTGCGATTCGCTAACCAAGGAGCACTCGATGATTTTCACCATCACCGCGAGCCCATGCCTCGACCGCGTACTGCACTTGTCCGAAGACAAGGTCGAACCGGGAACGATGCGGGTCTTGGCTCAGGATGAACGCCCCGGCGGCAAGGGCATTGATGTGTCGCGAGCGGTTCAGGCCCTGCAAGGGGAAACGATCGCCATCGCGCCGCTCGGCCCCGAGACGGGCGAGAAAGTGAAGGCGCTCGTCAGGATGGAAGGACTCGATATTTCTGAAGTCGCAATCGGACGCGTGACACGAACGAACTTCATTCTCGTCACCCCCAACGGCGACGAGTACCGCATCAACACGAAGGCGCCCGCGTTCGAAGCGTCAGAGATCGCGCGTTTCTTCGACCATATCTTCAAGACCGTCAAACCGAGAAGTTACGTAACGATCGGCGGCAGCACGCCGGACGGGTTCACCTGCAGTTGGTGCCAAACCATCATCCGGGAACTCAAGTCGAAGGAGTGCCACATTGCGCTCGATACGACTGCGGAGGTGACGAAGTCGTGCCTCGCCGGTCGCGACTCACACCCGGACATCATCAAGCCGAACTTGATTGAGTTTCACGACTTTCTAAAATTCGCCCGCCTGCCCGGATACAACAACGGTCTGCTGACTGACGAGGACGTTCACAGCAGACAATTTAAGAAACTCGGAGCCGAGGGATTCCTCGAGTGGAAGTACACCGATCCCGATGGCAACCCGAGCCTCAGCGCGAATTGGCGAAACCTGATCGACGCGTGCGCCAAGTTCTTCGAACACTACGACGCGAAAGTCACGCCGATCGTATCGCTCGGCCGACAAGGTGTTCTCATGGCGGATGCCGGCAATCGGCAAGTCGAAATCCTGCACGCATACCATCCGCTGCCCGTGAAAGTCATTGCGCGCGTGGGCGCCGGCGATTCGCTTCTGGGGGCATTCCTTTTGTCGCTCGAACGTAAACGGACGAAACCGGATGCGCTGAACTTCGCGGTCTCCGCGGCGACTGTCAGAGTGAGCATGACCGTCGAACAGGAGCGACTCAGCTACATCGACGCCGAACTCGTCGACGAGAAGCTAAACACCGGCGCGATCAAACAGGACAAATATTTCACCCCGTGCACGGCGGATGAGCCGGCGTTCCTGAGTGGGCGCATGTCGGCGCGTCCGGTCGACATTTCAAGTCTGAGACCAGCGTGAGCGGCCCGCCGCTGGCCTAGCGTCGCCTTCAGTGCGGCTGCCGTTTGCGCAATGGCGATGGTGCAGGTCCTGTCCTCGCTTGTCCGGTTCTGCGAATCGAGCTCGGGTCTTCGCGGTTGCGGCAGATTGCGTAGGCGTCGGACGTGGAGGGCTCGCCGACGACGCAGACGGTCCGCGACGCATCCGCGAAGGGCATCGTCGCCGGGCCGAGGAGGACCGGCCCCGAGGCGCTAGCCGCGGGCCACACCGAGACGTTCATCGTCGTGAATCCCAGGCGAGGTACTTTTTGGCGAGATCTGAATGGGCTTCTTCGGGCTGCAAGACGCAGCCACGCGCGCGAAAAGATCATCAGCTTCCAGGCGTGCTTCTTGCGGATCTCTTTGGCGAGGGCGTCTCGATCAACACCCCGCGTGGGCGACAATATCTCGCACACGAGCGTCTGAAATGCTGACCGCCTCGTGGAGCGCTTCACGTCTCTGCGCAGCTTTGCCTTCCGGTCCTTCTCCTTGCTGAACTGGAAGAACGCGGCTTCGCCGTCGGCCGCGGGCCAGCGCGCGGGTGCTGCTCCGCTCAGGGTCACCCCGAGCAACATCGCGTCCGTCCTGCGGTTCGACCGGCACGATTTCCTTAAACCCATTCCGATAGAGAAGATCGACGCACAGGCGCTCAAACCCTTGCGATTCGATCTCGGAGTCGAGCGCCCACAAGAGCTTGATCGTCGTCATGATCTCAGGGAAGTTCTGCGCGACCGCCACTCTGGCGAGATAGCTCGGCGAAGAGTTCGATTCGGAAAATGTGGCGCGCCCGGCAGGGCTCGAACCTGCGGCCCCGAGCTTAGAAGGCTCGTGCTCTATCCAACTGAGCTACGGGCGCGTGACCCCATAGTACGCCGAACGCCGCACCCCTAATGCACCCCCAGGAGTCAACGTCCGATCAAGAACCGCAAATTCCGGCCTACAACCGCTCGTCGAATGGAGGGCCCTTGCCTTAGAAGGCCGGTGCTCTATCCAACTGAGCTACGGGCGCGTAGCAGTCGATTGTAGCAAGTCCGTGCGCGCGAGGACGTCGACGAAGATAATGTCGTA
>JANMSA010000041.1:0-3066 GCA_031388865.1 Acidobacteriota bacterium
CGGCTGTGCCCCTCGTCAACCGGGTCGAATTCGTTGCCAGGTTTCAGATGGTCGGTCATGTCTCCCTCTTTTTCACGACGATCGAGCCGCGCTCGTTCTCGTGTTCCCTGCCCGTCAGCGCGCAGTGATACGCGATCGTGCCAGAGTCCGGAAAGCTGATGGACGCGGAGGCTTCACCAGCGGGGATCGGCTCCGCGAACCATTCCATAGCCGGGCCGGCGATCGGCGCCGGCTGGTGCGCAAGGGCGTCGGAGTTCGTCCACGACACGCTGTCGCCCGTCGCAATGGAAAGCGTCCCCGGAACGTAGAGGATCTCGTCACCTGCCGTGCGCCCGATGGCAACGGCGTTCGCCACGACGATCGTGCCCGTCTCCTCGGGATGGATTGCGCAGAGGTACTGGATCGTCCCCGGGTTCGCGAGTGCAATCGAGTCCGACCGTTCCGATCCCGACAGAGGGATCGTGCACCAGGTGGCGGCCGCGCTGCCGGCCGGGTGGGGTTGGTGCTGAACGTCGATGTCGTCGTTCACCCAGAAGATGGCGTCCCCTGCCTGTGCTTCCTGCACCTCCGGCTGAAAGCCGGCAGGCTTCGCCTGATTCTCCGTCTGGATGGAGCTTTTCCAGAGCATGGAAATCCCCCTTCTGCTGCAAATTGTGGATTGGTCCCGGCATTCTATGTACGGGAATGATGTCCGTCAATTTGCAACTGCGTACAGAAGGAGATCCCTCTCCCCATCGGGGGGAGAGGGATGGCAGAAGGCTCTGACGTGTGTCAGTCCAGCAGGTCCACGTCGTACGCGCGGAACACGCCTCGCGTCGTCCAGTCGCCGCGCACGGACACGTAGTCGCCGGGGCGCACATCGCCTTCGCTGCGGTCGCGCAGAACGACCGTCACGAAATTACCTGTGAACTCGTTACGCACCACGAAGGTGTCGCGACGCCAGTCCACGCTCTCCACTACGCCGCGGAAGTCCGCTCGCGACTGCAGGTTGTTGTCGTAGTAGCGATCGCGAGCACCGTCACGATATCCGTCGTAGTAATCGTAGTAGCCGCCGGAGTTGTAGTAGCCGCCAAGACCGATGTTGAGGCCGATGCGGAACCGGTCTGCATGCCAATACGCGAGCGGAACGTAGAACGGATACGGCGAGCCGCCGATCCAGACGCGATAGCCGCCTCCGTAGCGATGGAAGTTGGAGATCGGGCCGTGGTGGTAGTAAGGCTGACGGTTGCCGTACTGGCGACCGCGGTTGTGGTTGCCGTTCCAGCGCGAATCGCCGCGATGCTGATCGTGGCCGCGATTCGTGCCCGTGCGTTCACGACTGCCCGAGCGTTGATCGCTGCGTCGCTCGTACGTCCGACCCGCGGCGCGTCCTTCCGTGCGTCCTGCGCTGCGTCGCTCGTACGTCTGTCCTTCACGGCTGCGTGTCGTCACGCGCGGCTCGTCCTCACGTCGTTCCGGCGAACGCCGCTCGGCACTCCTCGCCGACCTTCCTTCGACAGTCGCACGGTTTCGCGATTCGTCACCTCTTCCTACCGTTCCGCGCGCCGAGACACTTCCGCGACGCACCGTCGCGCGAGCGTCTCCTCGCGCGCGCGTCCCCTCTGAGGGACGCGATTCCGCAAAAGCGGACGCCCCGGCGAGCGTCGCCACCGCTACCGCCATCGCCATGACTGCACCTAACTGCTTGTTTCGTCTCACGTTAGCCTCCGGGACCCGCTCAACAGCCGCCCTCGTCTTCGCAAACGGTAAACCACCTGGCTGAGTCATACTCTGTCCATGGATTTCGAACTGTCTGCGCGATCCCGGGACCACCTCGACCGCGTGCGCGCCTTCATCGCCGAACACGTCGCACCCATCGAAGCCTCCACCCTCCGGAGCCTGCGCGAACAGAACCACGGAGCGGACTGGAAGCAGTGGACCGTCTCCCCTGCCGTCGAAGAGCTGAAGACGAAGGCGCGGGCGGCGGGACTGTGGAACCTGTTCCTTCCCGACCCGAAACTCGGCGCGGGACTGACCACGCTCGAGTACGCGCCTCTCGCTGAAGCGATGGGTCACAGTGTGCTGGCGCCGGAGATCTTCAACTGCAACGCGCCGGACACCGGCAACATGGAAGTGCTCTACCACTATGGCAGCGAAGAGCAGAAAGATCGCTGGCTGACACCGCTGCTGTCTGGAGAGATCCGCTCGGTATTCTGCATGACCGAGCCCGACGTCGCCTCGAGCGACGCCACCAACATCAGCGCCACGATCGCCGTCGAGGGCGAAGAGCTCGTACTCAACGGCCTCAAATGGTGGGCGACCGGCCTCGGACACCCGCGCGCGCAGCTTGCGATTTTCATGGGACGTTCGAATCCCGAGAACGATCGGCACCACCAGCAGAGCATGGTGCTCGTGCCGTTGGATACAGCTGGCGTGAAGATCGAGCGAATGCTCTCCTCGCTCGGCGAGTACGACGAGCCGTACGGGCACGGCGAGGTGTCCTTCCGGAATGTGCGCGTGCCGCGGACCCATCTCATCGCCGGCATGGGTCGCGGCTTCGAGATCGCACAAGGCCGGCTCGGCCCTGGCCGCATCCATCACTGCATGCGCTGTGTCGGCGCCGCGGAACGAGCGCTGGAGTTGATGGTGAAGCGCGGCCTCTCGCGCATCGCCTTCGGCAAACCGATTCTGGATCTGGGCGGCAATCGCGAGCGCGTCGCGCAGCACCGCATCGCCATCGACCAGGCGCGCCTCTTGACGCTCTATGCCGCGTGGCGCATCGACAGCGTGGGGGCGCAGGCGGCCATGACGGAAATCTCCGCGATCAAAGTCGTCGCGCCGAACGTCCTGCAGAGCGTCGTGGACGACGCCATCCAGATGCACGGCGGCGCCGGCATGCACCACGACCTGCCGCTGACAGGGCTTCTCGCCACTGCACGCTCTCTGCGAATCGCTGACGGCCCGGATCAGGTGCACCTCGCGCTGATCGCTCGGCGCGAGGTGAGGAAGTACCGGTAGGGTCGGTTGCCGGTTCTCGGTTGTCGGGGCGTTTCGTTGTCAGTTGTCAGTTGTCAGTTGTCAGTTGTC